>NZ_JASJPC010000006.1:0-69211 GCF_031426875.1 Sulfuritalea sp. | reverse complement strand
CGACGCATGCGTCGCGAATTCCCGCCTCGCCCCCCTTGAAGGGGGAGGAGATGCGGTTGCCCGCGTCAATGCGATTGACGTCCCGGTCGCGTGCAGGGCCAAGAGTTGGCGCTGGCGACACGGCGCCGGCGCGCCCGGCCCTTATGCCGCAGGCCAGTGCGGGGTCGCGATGCCTTCGCCCAAGTCCGCCGCGACCAGGAGGCGGCGCACCTCCAGCAGCTTCTCGATCAGCGCCGGTTCGGCGCGGGCGTAGGCCTCGGCATCGGGCGTGCGCTTGACCACCACGCCGAGCAGTTCGGTGATGGCGTTGCCGATCGAGTTCTGGCTGATGGTGACGATCAGCTTGCCTTCGTCGTTGCGGTAGATCAGCTGCTTGAAGGCCGGCTGCCAGCGGATCGCGTTGGCGTAGCGGGCGTCCCTGATGCAGCGCTCGCGCACCATCTTGGCGGTCTTGAGGAAGTCGTTGTCGAACTGCAGTCGGGCCTCGACCCGCTCGGGGAAATAGATGTCGCGCGGCAGCGGCGCGTTGCGCGTGGACACCTGGGTGAAGAAGGTGCGGTAGAAGTCGATGAAGCCCTTGAGCAGCGTGTCGTATTCCTTCCAGAAGCGCACTTCCTTCAGCGCCGCCGCGCCGCCCTGGACTTCCCAACTCGGCAGGCCTTGCGGATAGCCGGTGAGCGCGATGCGGCCGGATTCCTCGGTGCAGGGCTTGAGGATCTGTAAATCGAGTTCGGCAAAGAAGGCGCGGTACACGTCGCGCATATGGGCCTGGAACAGCGAATGCTGGCCGCCGTCGGTCAGGTTCGGGTTGTCGGCGTCGGCCAGCGGCGCCTCGCGCAGCTGGCGCTGGTCGAAGACGATGAAGTGGTTGTGCAGCATGCGGATGCTCGGCACGCCGGGCGAGGTCAGCGGCCAGGTGGCGTCGAGGCTGGCTTCGCCCGCCAGCACCAGATGCCGCGCCGGATCGGGATAGCGTTCCAGCATGAACTCGACAATGACCTGGTTCATGCGGTTCCAGACGTTCTTCACCGCGTCCGGCACCTGGGTGCGGCGCACCGGGCGGCCCAAGGGATCGAGGATGGCCTGCGAGGTGTCGTAGATGATCGAGCAGTCGAACTCGTTGCTGTGGCCCAGCGCCTTGCGATACAGCAGCAGGCCTTCGGGGTTCTTCAGCAGGCCATTGTTGTGCACCAGATCGGCGAGGTTCTCGGCGCTGTTGAAGAACTCGTTCGGCTTCATGCCTTCCGGCACGTCGAGCGGGATGGGGCGAAAGGGAGTGACAATCTCCCTGGGACCGGGCTGCATGGGCAGGTGCTCCGAAACGGGTTTCTAACGGTATTGCAGGAGATCAAGGCCGCAGGGCCGGGCCGGTTGAGCCGGTCCGGCCTTTGATCTCAGGCGGCGGCTTTCTTCTGGCCGTCGAACAGTGTGACAACCGCCGCGGCGACCTGCTGCGAGGCGTCGGGATAGGCGCCGTGCTCCAGCATCTGCAGCGCCTTGTCGCGTTCTCCCTGCTGGGCGATGCTCAGCACTTCGCCTGCGCAGCGATGGAAATGGGCGTGGCGCGACTTCAGCACCGAGAAGGCCGGTGTGCTGCCGAAGCGCTCGCCGCCGATGCCGTTGAGCCAATATCCCAGGGGACACATGTCGTCGCGGGAGACGTTTTCGATCCGCAGATTTTCCCGGCTTTCGCCCTTGATGTAGTCGCGCAGGCGCGCCTTCCATTTGAGGTGGGAGTCGATCGCCTCCTTGCCGTCCGAGGCAAGGATGAACATGCGCGCCAGCAGCATCTTGACCCGCTCCGAGGCCTTGATGTAATCGCCGCCCTGCAGCAGCTTGCTGGCGCTGGCCGTGTCGCCGGCCTGGGCCGCCGCCAGCACCTCCCCGGCGCAGCGATGGAAGTGGGCATGGTGGGCCTTCATGTCGAAGAAGGTTTCGGAGTAGCCGAATTTCTCGCCGCCCATGTCGTAGATCCATTTGCCGAGCGGGCATTGGTCGTCGCGCGCAACCACCTCGACCTTGAGCTGCTCGGTGCTGGTGCCGTTGATGTAGGCCTCCAGGCGGACCTTCCATTTCATGTGGGCGTCGACTGCCGTCTTGAAATTGAGGCCGGCGACTTCCGCGCCCTTGTCGTCCGCTCCAGGCTGCGTGGCTGCCCGTGCCGCGGCGGATTTGTCTTCGCCCTGCATGATGCTCTTGAACCAGTCCAGCATGCCCATGGTGTTTTCCTCCCCGTTATTTTTTAAGTCTAGCAGCGGCAAAATTGCGTTCGCTAGATTCGTCATATTGGGGCATAAGCATTACTGACTACACAGAATTGCGTGCAATCCTGTGTAGTCGATCGCACCGATTTCGGTGCAGCGTATCTCTACTTCGCGGCTACTTCGCGGCGAAACAGTAGAACAGGCCGGCGCCGCCGGTGCTCTTCAGCGCCTCCTGGCTGCAGCCGCGCGTGCCGTGCGAGGAGTTCCACGACTTCATGTGGCGCGTGTCCTTCAGGCCCATGCGGTCGTGGTGGCCGACGATGGCCGAGCCGGCCTCGCTGCTGGTCCAGTTGGCGCAGGTGGTGTCGCTGCCCGCCGTCGAGTACATGCCGGCGGGGTCGGAGCCGGTCAGGACGTCGTGCATGTTCACCGCATCGCCGCGGCCGCTGATGGGCTCGCCTTTTTCGGTCAGGGCGTTCTGCTTGTTGATCTTGTCCCGTCCGGAATGCAGGTCCTTGACGTTCCGCGCGATCAGCACGCCCTTGGCGTTGTGCCAGGGACCCTTGCCGATGCGGTCGCGGGCATTGACGCCGGCCTCGCCGCCGGGCGCCGTGGTGCTCAGGTAGGCCCGCCAGTTGGTGCGCTTCGAGCCGGCGGCCTTGGCCAGTTCGGCACAGTGCGCGTCGGCGCCGTCGAGGCCGTCGAGGTCGGCACCCCGGCCGGGGCCGGCACTGGTCAGGAAGAAACTCATGTTCTTGTGTTGCGCCTGGGCATCGCTGATCATGCCGCCCGCTGCGATCAGGGCGACCAGGATTCCTGCTGGGGAAATCTTTGTGAGCTTCATTTGTTGTTCTCCTCGATTCGATTTCTAATCGCGGCGCTCTGCCTACGCCGGTGAGCCACAAGTTTCTTGCCGCGGTCGGCAGGCTGCTGGCCCGGCAACGGCTTTCGAAATCTATGCGTTTCGCACCGCAGCGTCAATCATCCGAAGACCTGCCTGACCGCGTACCGCGCCGCGCAAGAGTTGGCGTTGGCGACACGGCGCCGACGTTCAGGCCAGCAGTTCGCGCAGCCGCGTCTTCAGCACCTTGCCGGTATTGTTCTTGGGCAGCGCATCGACCACGACATAGCGCTTGGGCCGCTTGAAGCGGGCGATGTTGGCCAGGCACAGGGCGTCGAGTTCGGCGCTGTCGGGCGCCACGCCGCGGGCGACGATGAAGGCGATCACGATCTCGCCCCACTCGGCATCGGCCTGGCCGACCACCGAGACTTCACTGAGCGCCGGATGGCGCAGCAGCACTTCCTCGACTTCGCGCGGATAGATGTTCGAACCGCCGGAAATGATCACGTCCTTGCTGCGATCCTTCAGTGTCAGGAAGCCGTCCTCGTCCATGCTGCCGACATCGCCGGTGTGCAGCCAACCGTGGCGCAGGGTCTCGGCGCTGGCGGCCGGATTGTTCCAGTAGCCGGCCATCACCGTATCCCCGCGCACCAGGATCTCGCCGATCTCGCCGGCAGGCAGCGGATTGTCGTCGGCATCCGCGACCCGAACTTCGACGCCGGTGAAGGCATGGCCGACCGAGGCCAGGCGCTGCTCCCAGCGCGGGTGCGCGCTGTCGGCATGCAGGGCACGGTCGAGGCAACTGATGGTCATCGGCGATTCGCCCTGGCCGTAGATCTGCACCAGCTTGTTGCCGAAGCGGGCGAGCGCGGCCTTGCAGTCGGCGACGTACATCGGTCCGCCGCCATAGACGATGGTTTTCAGCCCCGAGCTGTCGGCCGCGGCGGGATGATCGACCAGGCGCATGACCATGGTCGGCGCGGCGAACATCGTCACGCCGCGATGCACCTGCAGCAGCTCGTAGATCTCGGCCGGATCGAAGCCGCCGGATTCGGGAATGACGTTGAGGCCGCCGTGGGCGACGTGGGGCAGCATGTAGAAGCCCGAGCCATGCGACATCGGCGCGGCGTGGATGATGGCGTCGCCCGGCGCGATGGCGTCGACGTCGGAAAAGTAGTTGAGCAGGGCGGCCATCAGGTTGCGCATGGTCAGCGTCACGCCCTTGGGCCGGCCGGTGGTGCCGCTGGTATAGAACAGCCAGGCGGCATCGCCGGCCGCGCGCGGCGCGATGGCGATTGGCGCAGCCGCACAGAGTCCGGCGTAGCCGGGGCCATCGGCGTCGATGACTTGCTCCAGCGCGCCGCCGGCCAGCGGGACGAGTGCCGAGTACAAGTCGCCGCTGGCGAAGCACAGCCGCGCGCCGCTGTCGGCAAGGATGAATTCCAGTTCCTTCGGGTGCAGCTTGGCGTTGATCGGCACCACGACCAGGCCGGCATGCCAGCAGGCGAACATCAGTTCGAGGTAGGCGGGGCAGTTCTTCATCACCAGCGCGACCCGGTCGTTGGGCTGCAGCCGCGCCGCCAGGCCGCCGGCGAGGCGGGCGACGCGTGCGCCCAGCTCGGCGTAGTTCGCCAGGATGCGTTCGCCGCGGGCCAGCGCCGGCCGCTGCGGATGGATGCGCGCCGCGCGCGCCAGCAAGTGGGCGATGTTGATGCTCATGGCTGCTCCTGTGTCACTCCCTCCCCTGGCCCTGCCTGCCGGGGAATCCGCTCGCCCGCCGCGAAGCGGAATCCCGGGTGTGTCGAGACCGCGGGCCGGCAAAGGGGAGAGCCGGGGAGGGGATCGTCGAGTACATCCGCTTCGTGGCGCATTCACTCCCTCCCCTTCAAGGGGAGGGCCGGGGAGGGGATGGGATTGGTAGGGGAAGTGTCAATCGCCTGGCCGCGTGGCGCACTCGGCGTCACCAGGGTCTTGGCGAAAACCGCGAAATACAGCGCGAAGGATGCCGCCCAGAGCAGGGCGGAGGCGCCGATCGCGGCATTGCCGAGGCCATGGACGCCGGCCGCCAGGCGCAGCAGGGCCGCGACGAAGACCAGGGCGTAGGCCGCCAGCATCGCGCGCGGCACCACCAGCGGGCGGCCGGTGTGGCGCAGGCTGACGCGGGTCATCAGGCCCAGCATCATCAGTCCCAGGCTGCCGACCGTGAAGGCATGCAGCCAGGCGGCTTCGGGCACGATGCCGGTCAGGTCGGCGGCGGCCTTGAGGGCGAAGGCGATGACCAGCCAGGCGAAGCCCAGATGCATGACCAGCAGCAGCGGCACGTCGGCCACGCGCCAGCCCTGCCAGCGCGCCGTGCGCCAGCCCAGCAGCAGCGCGCAGGCCAGCGCGCTGGCGCCGGTCCAGGCGCGCGGCGCGGCGCCGAGGTCGCAGGCGGCGAGCAGCAGCACCGCAACCAGGCAGGCCGTTTCCAGCTTCATGTCGAACGGCACCTGTCCGCCGCGGCCTTTTTCGCGCAGCGCGTTGCCGGTGAAAATCGGCGCTAGCACGCCGCCCTTCAGCACATAGAGCACGATGATGGCGTGGATGGCAAGGCGCAGCGCCAGCAAGGCCTGGGCAAGATTCGCGCTCGCCATGCCGCGGTAATAGAGCAGATTGGCGGCGAACAGTGCGGCCACGATAGGCAGCAGCAGCAGGTAGAGGCGGTTCTTGGCGCCGAGCAACTGCGGCGCGAGCATCAGGAAGACCACAGGGAAGAGCAGGCAGTCGATCAGCGCCGGCAGCGGCGCGGGCAGCCAGGGCGCGGCCCAGAACGCGATGCGCCCGGCCAGCCACAGGGCGACCAGCAGCGCCAGCCGGCCACCGCGGATTTCCTCGGTGCCGGCCCAGCTCGGCAGTGCGGTGAGCACGATGCCGGTGATGATCGCTGCGGCAAAGCCGAAAATGAATTCATGACCGTGCTGCAACTTGAGCGGCGCCTCGCCGGGCAGGCCCCAGAGTCCGAGCAGGGCGCCCAGCCAGGCGGCGACCAGCAGCGGCGCATACAGCGCACCGAGAAAATAGAAGGGCCGGAAGGCGCTGGCCCACAGGGGCGATGAGGTCAAGGTTCGGCGGAGCGATGGAGAAGACATGCGGAATTATGCGGCATGCCGCCTGTCCGCGTTGCCGCCGATGCGTTGCTTCGACGTATTCCTTCATGCAATTGCCTTGCGCCCCACGCCAAACACACGTTGCGCGCTTTGTGATATATTAAATGTGAATAGTTTAGGATTGAACCCATAAGATTCTGGGGAGGGATTATGGCGACACCCAATAATTTCGTAAGTCCTTCGCGATTGTCCGGTCGGGCTCTGGCGTTTGCGCTGGTCGGATCGCTGCTCGCGCTCTGCTGCGGTGTGCTCCGGGCCCAGCAGCCACCCGATGCGGGCGGCCTGCTGCGCGACCAGCCCAAGCCGCCGCCCGTGGTCGCGCCCAAGCCGGCTCCCGCCGCGCCGGCAGTCGCGCCCGCGCCGGCCGACGGCGGTCCGAAGGTCGTCGTCAAGAGCTTTCGCATCGTCGGCGCGTCGCTGATCCCCGATGCCGAACTGGCCGAACAGCTCAAGGATTTCGTCGGCCAGGAACTCACGCTCGCCCAGCTGCAGCGCGCCGCGCCGACGCTCATCGCCTACTATGCCCAGAAAGGCTACCTCGTGCGCGTGGTCCTGCCGCCGCAGGAGATCAAGGACGGCATCGTCATCATCAGCGTCATCGAGGGCCGGCGCGGCTCGCTGCGCATCGACCGCAAGGACGCCGCGCGCGTGGATGCGGCGCGCGTGCAGGGCTTCGTCGAGCGGCGCCTCGGCGCAGGCGAGGCGATGAACATCGCGGACCTGGAGGAAGCGCTCAACATCCTCAACGATCAGCCGGGCGTCACGGCGCGCTCCAGCGTCGCGCCTGGCAGCGCCGAGCGCGCGGTGGACGTGGTGGTGAGCGTGGAGGACAAGCCGCTCGTGAACATTGCATTGGGCGCCGACAACCGCGGCGCGAAGGCCAGCGGCACGCAGCAGTTGAACGGATCCTTGAGCCTCGCCAATCCGACCGGCCTCTTCGACGTGGCATCCGTGCTGGTCAACGCCTCGCGCGGCACGACCTTCGGCCGCCTCGACTACAGCCTCGCCGCCGGGAATTCCGGTCTGCGGCTCGGGGGCAACGCCTCGGCGCTGGACTACGATCTCGTGCAATCCGAGTTCAAGGCGCTGCAGGCCAACGGCACGGCGCGGACGGCGGGCCTGAGCGCCGCCTATCCGCTGTTCCGGCAGGTCGAACACAGCTTGTCGTTGGGTGCATCCCTTGACGCAAAGCGACTGCGCGACCTGACCGTTACGGGCGAGACCAGCAACCGGCGCGTCCGCGTGGCCGGCATCGGCCTCTCCGGGTTCGCCAGCGACGCGGTATTCGGCGGCGGCATGACCCTGTACGAGGCCAGTGTCAGCGCGGGCAAGACCGAGCAGCGCAATGCCGCCGCGCTTGCGGCGGACCTCGCGACACGGCAGGTAGAGGGTAGTTACAGCAAGTTCAACTACGGCTTGCGGCGCCTGCAATCGCTGGGCGGCGACTGGAGCTTCGGTGCTGCGCTACGTGGGCAAAGCGCGAGCAAGAACCTCGACTCGACCGAGCGCTTCGTGCTCGGCGGTCCCTCGGCGGTGCGCGCCTATCCGGTAGGCGAAGCAGCCGCCGACGAAGGCTGGTTGCTCTCGCTCGACCTCAACTGGCGCGCGAATGAGCAGCTTTCCTCCAGCATCTTTGTCGACACTGGCGGCGTGAAGCTCAACAACAACCTCTGGGCGGGCTGGAACGCCGGAAACCCGCGTTTGCAGAATGAGTACCGACTCTCGGGCGCCGGCATCGGCATCGACTGGCGCTTCACCGCCAAAGGCATCGCTTCATTCGTGATCGCTAGTCCCATCGGCAGTAATCCCGGACGTGACGCCAACGACCGCAACGTCGATGGCGGCACCAACGGTAGCCGCGGCTGGATCAGCGTCAACCTGCAGTTCTAAACCTCTCTTTGGAGGACGCTCCCATGGATCGGACCAATCCCTTCACGCGCCTTCCCGCTGCGCGCCCTCTCGCGAAGCGCGGCTTCCCGACCATCGCCCGCAGCCGCATGGTGGCGGCCCTTGCAACGGCGTTCGCCGCGCAATTTGCGCTCGCGGCGGCGCCGGCGCCCACGGCCCTGCCCACGGGCGGCCAGGTCGTCGCCGGACAGGCCAGCATCCAGCAGGCCGGCGCGGCCATGACGATCCGCCAGGCGACTGACCAGGCCATCCTCAACTGGCAGACCTTCAATATCGGCGCCAGCGCGTCGGTGAACTTCATCCAGCCGAGCGCGAGCTCGATAGCGCTCAACCGCGTGCTCGGCAGCGACCCGTCGGCGATCTACGGCCAGCTCACGGCCAACGGCCAGGTGTTCCTGGTGAACCCGAGCGGCGTGCTGTTCGGTCCGGGCGCGCGCGTCGACGTGGCGGGGCTGGTGGCCTCCACGCTCGCCATTCGCGACGCGGACTTCCTCGATCGCAATTACCGCTTCACCCGCGACGGCGCCACCGGATCGGTGGTGAACCAGGGCGAAATCGTCGGCCAGTACGTGGCCCTGCTCGCCCCCGAAGTCCGTAACGAAGGCGTGATCGCCGCGCGCATGGGCACCGTGGCGCTCGCCGCGGGCGATGCGGTCACGCTCGGCATCAGCGGTCAGCGCCTGGTCGACGTGCAGGTGGACAAGGCGAGCATCGATACCTTGGTCGAGAACCGCCATCTCATCCGCGCCGAAGAGGGCATGGTGGTCCTTTCCGCGCAATCGGCGCACACGCTGCTCGGTCGCGTGGTCAACAGCGGTGCCGTGGAAGCGAACGGCATCTCCACCGACGGCGGCACCATCCGGCTGCTCGCGAGCAGCACGGTCGATCACAGCGGCAGCATCGCAGCAGATGGCGCGGCAAACGCTTCGGGCGGCACCGCGATCCTCCTCGCCGACCTCGCCAACCCCGCCAGCCGCACCACGGTCTCGGGCAGCATCACCGCGCGCGGAGGCAGCGCAAGCGGCGACGGCGGCTTCATCGAGACCAGTGGCCACCGCGTCTCCATCGCCGATAGCGCGCGCATCGACGCCGGCGCGCCGCGCGGGCGCAGCGGCCTGTGGCTGCTCGACCCGGAAGATTTCACCATCGCCCTCGCCGGCGGCGACATTACCGGCGTGGCACTGGGGGCGGCGCTTGGCGCCAACAGCGTCACCATCCAGACAGGTACCGGCGTCAACACCGCCACGGACTTCTTCGGCACCGCCGGCGCCAACGGCGACATCTTCGTCAACGCCAGCGTGACCTGGGGCACGGCCAATACGCTGACCATGAAGGCGCACCGCAACATCAACGTCAACTCGGAAATCAACGTCAACGGCACCGGCACGCTGCTCCTCAACTACGATAATGCCAATGGCGGCGGCGACTATTTCGTGCGCGCGCCGATCAACTTGGCCGCCGGCGCCCTCTTCAAGACCCAAAGGGAGACCGATGCGGTCGTCGACTACATTACGGTCCGCACCAACGCTGAGCTCAATACACTCGCCACAACAGGCGACAAGGCTCTCAACTACGCGCTCGGGACGAACGTCACCGCGACCACCAACCCGTGGGTGCCGATCGGGGACTCCGGGGCGGCGTTCACTGGCAAGTTCGACGGCCTCGGGCACACGGTGGACGGCCTGACGCGTCCGAACACCGACAACGCCACCACCGGCATCGGCCTGTTTGGCCAATCCGACGGCGAGATTCGCAACGTCGGCGTCACCAACGTGAACGTCGCGGGGTCGCAAAACGTCGGCGGGCTGGCAGGCATCAATAACGGCATCATCAGCAATTCGTACTCCACCGGCACGGTCACGGGCAGCGACGTGACAGGCGCATTCAATGAGGATCAGGTCGGCAGCATCGGCGGCCTAGTGGGCCGGAACGACGGCAACATCATCGGCAGCTATAGCAGCGTCGCGGTCACGGCGACCAGCGGCGACCAGGGCGCCGGCGGCGCCATGAACTTCACCCAGGGCGGCATCGGCGGGCTGGCGGGTTCCAGCCAGGGACCCATCACCAACTCCTACGCGACCGGAGCCGTCACCGGCGGCAACGACGTGGGCGGCCTGGTCGGCTTCACGATGGGCGCCATCGGAAGTAGCTATTCCACGGGCGCCGTTGCGGGCGGGAACAACTTAGGTGGCCTGGTGGGTTTCCTATTTGAACCCGGCCCGCCGCTCCTCACCGACACGTTCTGGGACACCACGACATCCACCCAGGGGCTGAGTTCCACGGGCACGGGCACGTCCACCGGCCTCGCCACCGCAGACATGAAGGTGCAGGCAAACTTCACCAACTGGGATTTCACCGACACCTGGGTGATCCGGGAGAACAACAGCACTCCGCTGCTGCGCGGCATGCTGCCGCCGCTCTTCGTCATACCCACGGCGCAGACGAAGATCTATGACGGCGCCGTTTTCGGCGGCGCACACGCAGCGACCTTCTCCACCCCGGCCGGCGGCAAGACCGCCGGCGCCGCGGACTTCACCGGCGGCACCTGGGCTGCGGGCATCAATGCGGGCGCGTACACGATCCCGGTGAGCGGCATCACGCTCGCCAGCAACACCGACCAGCACGGCTTCCTCAGCGTCACCGCCGTGGACGGGACGCTGACGATCACGCCCAAGGCGCTGACAGCGGACACGGCCGGCGTCGTGAACACCAAGGTCTACAACGGCAACACCACGGCGGCCGGCGCTGCGCTGCTCGCGTCGGAGGCCGTCGGCGCCGGCACGACCGCGGACGGCAAGCCCTACACGGGCGACACCGTGAGCATCACCGGCAACGGCGCCTTCGATTTCAAGGACGCCGGGGTCGCGACCACGATCAGTTTCGTTGGACTGGGGCTCGGCGGCGCCCAGGCGGGCAACTATCTTCTGACGCCGGCGGCAGACATCAACGGCGCCAGCATCACCAAGCTGGCGCTCGCGATCACCGATCCGGTCGTCGCCAACAAGACCTTCGACGGCGCGACCACCGCGACCGTGAACGATCCCGGCGTACTGAGCGGCTTCGTCGGCATCGAGACAGTCACCAGGGCGGTCAACACCGCCAACTTCGACACGGCCGTCATCGGCGTCGGCAAGAACGTGACGGTGAACTACACGCTCGGCAACGGGACCAACGGCGGGCTCGCCGCGAACTACAGCCTCGCCGACAAGGTCGTCATGGCGGACATCACCGCCGCGGCGCCGCCACCGGCGCCGGCGCCGGTCCCCGAAGCGCCAGCGGCGACGACCACCGCCGTCGAAACGGTGGTGACGAAGACGGAGGAGGTCCGGAAAGACCTCTGCGCCGCCGTCAGACTCGGCAACGAGGTTTGTGGACAAGTCAGCGTAGCCGCGCCGCTAGCTTCCACGAGTAGATTGCCGGTCCCTTCGGTCACCATTGCCGTCGCCCCGGCCGGGGCCGTCGCCGCCAATTCCCTGAGGGTGGAATACACCCAGAACAAGTCCGGCGCCTATCCGGTTCGCGTGCCGTCGGCCGACAGCGGCGGGCGGTCAGTCCTTACGGCGCGCCAGGAGGTCGTCGGAACGGTCTCGGGCGGGCAGAGCTTCAACTTCACGCTGCCGGACGACACGTTTACGCACACCAACCCGAATGCAGTAGTGAGCCTTTCCGCCAGGCAGGCCAATGGACAGCCCCTGCCGAGCTGGGTGAGATTCGATCCGCAATCCGGCAGTATTTCCGGCACGCCTCCGGCCGGCATCCGGGGAAATATCTCGATTCAGGTCCAGGCGCGCGACCGCGATGGAAATGAGGTCTCGACCATCCTGAAACTGAACCTCGGCCAAGGCTCCGCCGCGGACACCCGAGGTCCGCGCACTGACGCGTAAGACGCGGCGCCGACAGCGCATCAGAATCAACCAATTGCCGGATCGGCATATTTGCGCAACTTGGCGCGCACAACTTGGCGCGCACAACTTGGATTGCGTTGTAGGGCCGGCTTTAGCCGGCCAAGGGGTAGATGGCGTTGTAGGGCCGGCTTCAGCCGGCCAAGAGGTGGATGGCGGACTGAAGTCCGCCCTACGGTCCGCCCTACGGTCCGCCCTACGGCCCGCCCTACGGTCAGCCCCACAATGGAACGGCTGTTTCGCAGGCACTGCACCAGGCACACCGCGCCGGGATCGATGCTGCCATTGGCGCCACGCCGCAAATGATCCGTGCCGGCCTCCTCTGCGGTCTGGTGGCGCCCCTGCTTTGGCTGGCGGCCATCGTGATCGGCGGCGAACTGCGGCCCGGCTTTGACCATGTCGGCCAGTACATCAGCGAACTCGGGGAGCGCGGCAGCAGCACCGAGACCTTCATGCGCTATGCCGGCTTTGTCGCGACCGGGCTCATGCACATCGGCTTCGCCGCGGCGTTTTACGCCACGGTGGGCAGGGTGTCCGATCACCCCCGGCTGACGCTGCTGGTCGCCGCGCTCATCGCGGCGAACGGCATCGGCCGCATCGGCGCCGGTTTCTATCCCTGCGAACCGGGCTGTGCCGCACCGGAAGTCCTCGGCCAGCGCCTGCACAGTCTGTCGGCGACGATCGCCTTCCTCGCCATCGCCGCCGCTGCGTTGCTCGGTGCACTCCTCTTTCGCCGCACCAAACAACTGCGGCCGCTCGGCACTTACTCGCTCGCATCCGGCTGCACCGGTCTGATCTTCCTGGTGCTGATGTCGGCGAGCGAAGCGACGCACGTCCACACCGGCCTCTTCGAGCGCCTGGCCTCAGGCGTGCTCACCTTGTGGGTATTCGTCACCGCGTGGCGATTGCGCACGCTCGTTTTCGAACGGAATGGCTGAGAACCAAACGAGAACCAAGCGAGAACCAAGCGGGTCAGCAGGAGATAGGTCTACGGGCGCAGGAATCGCCGTCGCGCCAGCGCCAACTTTCTAGAAGGCTGCAAGCTAAACTAAATGGGTCGGCATGGGATCGTTCTACGGGCGCAAGAAACACCATTGCGCCAGGGCCGACTTCTTGGAAGGATGCAATGTCGCGCAGACAAATCCTAAGCGGACGTTTTATCGATTCTTTATCGATCCGACTCATCGATGCAGCAATCGATCAAGATTCATAATGATAACGACAGGCAATGATCACCAGATTGTCCTCTGAAACCCCGTAGACAAGTCGATGTGTGTCATCAATGCGTCTTGACCAGAAACCGGAAAGGTTTTCGCGAAGGGGCTCCGGCTTGCCGATACCCTCGAAAGGGTGGCGCAACGCATCCGCAATCAGCAAGTTGATACGTTTAAGGGTTTTACGATCCTGCCCCTGCCACCACACGTAATCCTCCCAGGCGGCGGCGGTCCATGCCAGCCTCTCAGCCCTCGACAAGACCACGCGCCTTCACCTTGCCCTTGCGGAACTGATCAATCGAGCGAGAAAGGTGCGCCGCATTGGCGGGAACTTTCATTAGGTGAACCGTCTCCATCATGCTGTTGTAGGTATCGAGCGACATTACGACAGCATCCGGCGCATCTCGCCGGGCGATCACAGCCACGTCAGCGTCGGCCACGACTTGATCGATCAGCTGCTTGAGGCTATTGCGGGCTTCCGAAAAATTGACGACACGCATTGGAGTCTCCACTTGTGCTATATATTGGACAAGTATAGATGTGACGCATCATCTGCGCAAGCTTGGTCGATGATTTAGCTTTTGGCGCTAAACGATTCAGCATGAGATTGTTCTGAGCGCAAGAAACGCCGTCGCGCCAGCGCCAACTTCCTGGACAGGTGCAAGGTCAAGCAAACTAATCCGAAGCCGACACCGAATTCAAGCGGCGAGCGGTTCGATGGAGTCCAGCGTTTCCTGCAATTGCTCTTTCGCCACCTGCAAGTCGTATAGCGATTGCAGGTTGAGCCAGTACTGGTCCGTCAGGCCGAAGTAACGGGATAGCCGCAGGGCCGTGTCGGCGCTGATCGCGCGCTCGCCGTGCACGATCCGGTTGATGCGGCGCGGCCCGGTTCCTCTGCAAGCGTTACGGCGACACCCGCTTCAAAGCGCGCGCCCGCGTTCCAGCGCCGCCAGGTTGGTGGCGCGGTGGGCGTCTGCGCTGAGGGCGGCGGTGGATTCCCACAGTTCTTCGTAGTCGAAGGGGAAGTCCTGGCGGCTGGCACCGTAGCCGAGCAGGACCAGGTTGGCGACCAGTGGCTGCTTGAGTTCCAGCGCCACGGCATCGGCGTTGCAGGCGTGCACGATGATGCCCATTTCGGCGACCAAGCCGGCCAGGCGCGGGTCGAGAAAGCCTTGCGCGTTTGCGGCGTTGACCACGCAGAGGGCGGCATGGCCGTCGCGCCGGGCGTGGAGGTAGGGCAGGGTGCGGTGCGCTTCGACGCTGTCCAGCGCCAGCAGCAGGTCGGCGTCGCCTTCGCAGACCAGCGGGCTTTCGAAGGGGCCGATCTTGAGGTGGGTCATCACCGAGCCGCCGCGCTGGGCCATGCCGAAGGTTTGCGAGCCGAGCACTTGCAGCTTTCTGCGGCGGGCGGTTTCGGTGAGTACCTTGGCGGCAAACAGCACGCCCTGTCCGCCGATGCCGGCGATCACGGTCTGGCATTTCATGCGCATATCTCCGCTGTCTGGATTAACGTGAAATACATCGCTAAGCGCGCTGTGTCAGGTTCGAGCGCAGCGAGCCGATTAGTAGCCTCCCCGTGCGGGGAGGATGGGAGGGGCGGGCCCATTTGCCAGCTTGGGACCCATCGAAGGTGTGGGATTTCATAATGCGGGGTGGCTTACCGAAGTCATGAGCGTTGGTCGGGGCCGGATCGCGCCCTGGGCGCAGACCTGGATGCACATGCCGCAATCGATGCAGGTGCGGCGGTCGATGTCGACCGTACCGTCCGCGCCTTTCTTCAGCGACGGGCATTCGAACATCGTGGTGCAATAGCCGCAGGCGACGCAGACGCCGGTTGGCGGCATGGCGATGGTGCTGCGCGGGCATTCGGCGGCGCAGATGCGGCAGCCGGTGCATTTGGCGGCGTCGATGCGATAGGCGCCGTCGACCTCGCTGATGGCCGCGGTCGGGCAGACATTGACGCAGATGTCGCAATGCGTGCATACGCCGCAGTGGAAGCAGCGCTCGCGCGCTTCGGCGGCGGCTTCGGCGGAGCCGAGGCCGAGATTCACCTCGTCGAAGTTCCACACCGAATCGTCGGCGGCGCGGTGGCGTACCTCGGCGCGCGGCGTCTTGCGGAAATACTGCAGACGGATTTCCTGCGGTCCCGGCGCGCAGGGATTTTGTCCGGCGCGCGGCGAGGCGGAACCGGACCCGGCGATGCCGGCCGTGATGCCGGGGCCGCTGCCGAGTTGCAGCGCGGTGGCGAGCGGCTTGCCGCCGAGGTAGGCGTCGATCGCCAGCGCGGCGCGCTTGCCGGCGTTGATGGCGCCGGTGACGGTGCCGGCGCCGGTGCTGGAGGCGTCGCCGCCGGCGAAGACGCGCGGCTGGCCGGTGCGGCCCCAGGCATCGACGGCGAGGCGGCCGTTCTTGCACAATTCGCTGCTCAATTCGTCGCCCGATTCCATCGCGGCCAGATAGGCGAGATCGGCGTCGCCGCCGATGCAGACCAGCACGCTGTCTGCCCTGGCGGTCGCGGTGTGGAATGGGACTGCGGCCTGCGGGCCCGGCGGTAGCGGCACGGCCAGGTCGCGCAGCAGCAAATCAATGCCGCCGTTGTGCCCGGCCTCAAAGCCGGTCGGCACCACGGCATGATGAAAGGCGATGCCTTCGGCGCGCGCCGCGGCGACTTCCTCGGGGATCGCCAGCAGCACGTCGTAATACACGTCCACCGCCTTGGCGCCCTTGCGCCGCGCCGTGCGGGCGGCGTCGATCGCCGTGTTGCCACCGCCAACTATTGCTACGCGCTGGCCCAGTACGGGCGCGTCGCCGTCGCGCGCCAGGCCGAGGTAATCCAGCCCGCTGAGGACGTCGGGCAGGTCCTCGCCGGGGATGTTCAGGCGCCGCTGCCGCCAGGCGCCGGTGGCGAGGTAGACCGCATCGAAGCGGTCGAGCGCGGACCAGGCCAGGTCCTGGCCCAGGCGCACTCCGGCGCGCAGCTTGACGCCCAGCGCGGCGAAGACTTCGAGTTCGCGTTGCAGCACCTGACTCGGCAGCCGGTATTCGGTGATGGCCCAGCGCAGCATGCCGCCGATTTCGGACCGGGCTTCGATGATCTCGACCACATGGCCGCGCTGCGCCAGATGGTAGGCCGCCGTCAGCCCGGACGGGCCGCTGCCGACCACCGCCACGCTTTTGCCGCTGGCCGGCGCGCTGGTGACGAAGGCGGCGGCGGAGTGGCCGCGATCGCCGGCCATGCGTTCGATGGCGTTGATGGCCAGCGCGCCGTCATGGACGCCGCGATTGCACTTGCTCTCGCAGGGATGCGGGCAGACGCGGCCGAGGGTCGACGGGAAAGGATGCTCGGCGTAGAGCAGGCGCGCTGCTTGCTGCCAGTCGTCGGTGGCGGCGAGGCGCATCAGGCCTTCGATGTCGTTGCCGGCGGGGCAGGCTTCGGCGCAGGGCGAAAGTCGGTCCTGGTGGCACGGCAGGCCGGCCGTCGCGCTATCCAGTGGGCGCGTCGCGTGATGCACTTCGACCGGCAGCGGGGTCTTGTTCGGACCCAGCCCTTTCATTTGCGTCACGCAGGCATAGCGGGCCAGCACCACGGCAATGCCGCCGTCGGCGGCGCGGCTGTGGTCGAGGGCGTCGAGCAGTACGCGCTGGAAAGTGGCGAGGTTGCTCGGATCGGCATGTTCCAGGTAGCTGATGCCGCAGCCGCGGATCAGGGTTTCCAGGTGCACCGTGCCGCCGGCATGGCCGTCGGCAGTCTTGCCGAATTCCGGCGTCGGCTGCATGCCGGTCATGCCGGTGGTGCCGTTGTCGAGCACCAGCAGGACGAAGCGGGCACCGTTGTACACCGCGCTTTCGAGGCCGGCGGCGCCGGAATGGAAGAAGGTGCCGTCGCCGATGGTGGCGAAGATCGGCGGCCTTTTGCCGTCCTGCGCATAGGCGTGGTAGAAGCCCGATGCCATTGAGATCGAGGCGCCCATGTCGTGCACCGTATCGACCGAGCCCTGGTTGAGGCCCAGGGTGTAGCAGCCGATGTCGCCGGGAAAAATGGCTTCCGGGAAGGCCCGGCGCAGCGCGTAGAAAATCGAGCGGTGGCCGCAGCCGGGGCAGAAGGTGGGGCGGCGGATCGGCAGTTCCATGCCGGTGACCAGCGACTGCAGGCGGTTGGCGGGGCGCTCGGTGGCCGCGAGGCCGGCTTCGTGCGCGGCGGCGGTGACCAGCTTTTCGATCACGCCCGGTGTCAGTTCGCCGTGCGAGGGCACGTGGCCGGTGAGCCGGCCCCAGACCGGCAGCGGCAGGCGGATCTGCATTTCGATCGCGGCGTCGGTTTCCTCGAACACGATCAGGCGTTCGCAGCGGCTGGCGAAATCGGCGACCAGCTTGCGCGGCAGCGGGTAGGCCGTGGCGATCTTGAGCAGGGGCAGTTGCGCGGCGAGACCGAGGCCGCCCAGCACGTCGTTGAGATAGGCGTAGCTGACGCCGGCGGCGACGATGCCCAGCGGCGCGCGCTCGGCCAGGCCCGGCGGAAAGAAGGCGTGGTTGCCGGGGAAGGTTTCGAACTCCTGCTCGATCGCCATCAGCTTCTGGTTCAGCTGCTGGTGCTGCAGGGCGCGGGCACGTGGGGTGGCGGCCCAACGCCGCGGATTCTTTTCGAAGGCGGCGAGGCGTGAGGGCGCGCCCTCCGCCATGCACTCGATCGATTGTTCGGAATGGCAGATGCGTACCGTGGGCCGCAGCATGATGGGCAACTGATGGCGCTCGGACAGCGCGAAGGCCAGCGCCACCATGTCCCGCGCTTCCTGCGGGCTGGACGGGTCAAGCGCCGGAATCTTGGCGAACAGGGCGAACAGGCGCGAGTCCTGCTCGGTCTGCGAGGAATGCAGGCCGGGATCATCGGCGACGATCAGCAGCAGGCCGCCGACCACGCCGATGTAGGCGGCCGACAGCGCCGGGTCGGCGGCGACGTTGAGCCCCACCTGTTTCATCGCCACGGCGCTGCGCTTGCCGGAATAGGCGGCGGCCAGCGCCGTCTCCAGCGCCACCTTCTCGTTGGTCGACCATTCGGCGTAAATCTTGAGGCCCAGTTCGCGGCCGAACGCTATCACCGCCGGCAGTATTTCCGAGCTCGGCGTGCCGGGATAGGCCGTCATGAACTGGCACCCCGCTTCGACCAGTCCGCGCGATATCGCCTCGTTGCCGAGCAGTACGCGGTGATCTCCGGTTCTTGTATCCATTTTGTTTCCTCCTTGGCCGGGCGCTTGCCCGGGGTCTGCTGCGGTGGCTCAGGCCATCTGTTGTTGGTGCGTGTTCTCTGCGTCGAGGCGGGCCAGCAGTTCCGCGCGGCGCACCTGGAACTGCGCAATCGAGCGCTGCTTGACCGGGCCGTAGCCGCGGATGCCCTCCGGCAGCGCGGCGATCTCGATCGCGGCGGCGAGCCCTTCGCGGTCGAGCCGCGGCAGTAGGTCTTCGATGCTCGCTTCGTAGTCGGCGATGAGCTGTCTTTCCTGGCGCCGCTCGGCCATCCAGCCGAAGGGATCGAAGGCCGTGCCGCGCAGAAACTTGAGCCGCGCGAGGAACTTCATGGCCGGCAGCAGCCAGGGGCCGAAGCTTCTCTTGGGCGGCTCCTCGCCCGGATGCGCGCCGCGGCTCCAGGGCAGGGTGACGTGGAAGTTGAGCCGGTAGTCGCCCTCGAAGTTCTGCTCCAGCGAGCGGCCGAAGGCGGGATCGGCGAACAGCCGCGCGACCTCGTATTCGTCCTTGTAGGCCAGCAGCTTGAAGTAGTTGCGCGCGACCGCAGCGGTCAGCGCCGCATCGCCAGCGCCAACTCTTGCCTCGTGCTGCCGCACCTTGTCCACCAGCGCCAGGTAGCGCCGGGCGTAGGCGGCGTCCTGGTAGGTCGTCAGCCAGGCGCGGCGGCGCTCGATGGTTTCGTCGAGATCGAGCGAGAGCTTGCGCCCCGGCACGTCGGCCTGGTCGGCGCCGAGCAGGGCCGTGACGGCGGCCCGGTCGAGGGCGGTACGCCGGCCCCAGGCGAAGGCCTGGCGGTTCGCCTCGGCGCCTGCGCCGTTGAGTTCGATGGCCCGCAGCAGCGCCGCCGCGGACAGCGGCACCAGGCCCTGCTGGAACGCGTAGCCGAGCATGAACAGGTTGGTGGCGATGGAATGCCCCATCAGCCGCGTCGCCATGTTGCTGGCATCGAGGAAAGTTGTCGCCTCGGCGCCGATGGCGTCGACGATGGAGCGTTCCATGGCGCCCTCGGGAAACGGCCGGTCCGGGTTGCGGATGAATTCGCCGGTGATGGACAGCGCCGTGTTGACCACCGCCCGGGTGGTGCCGGGCGCGGTTTTCGACAGGATCTCGTCGCCGACCGCGACCACGATGTCGCAGCCGAGCAGCAAGCGGGCTTCGCCCGTGGCAATGCGCACCGCATGGAGCTGGTCCTGGCGTTCGGCGATGCGCACATGCGACATCACGGCGCCGCCCTTCTGCGCAAGACCGGTCATGTCGAGCACCGTGACCCCCTTGCCTTCGAGGTGCGCCGCCATGCCCAGCAGCGCGCCGATGGTGACCACGCCGGTGCCGCCGACGCCGGCGATCAGAATGCCGTAGGGCTCGGTGAGCTGCCGTGGCGCGGGTTCGGGCAGCTCGGCGAAACCGGCGGACGCCGCCTCGACGGCGCGGCCGCGCCGGGGCTGGCCGCCATGCACGGTGACGATGCTGGGGCAGAAGCCTTCGAGGCAGGAATAGTCCTTGTTGCAGGCATGCTGGTCGATCGCGCGCTTGCGCCCGAATTCGGTTTCGACCGGCACCACGGCGAGGCAGTTGGACTTGGCGCTGCAGTCTCCGCAGCCTTCGCAAACCAGCTCGTTGATGAAAATCCGCACCGCAGGATCGGGGAAGCGGCCGCGCTTGCGCCGGCGGCGCTTTTCCGCGGCGCAGGTCTGGTCGTAGATCAGCGCCGTGACACCGGGGGTTTCGCGCAGCTCGCGCTGGGTGCGTTCGAGTTCGTCGCGGTGGCGGATCTCGACGCCGGGGGCGAAGCCGGCATTCTTTCCATACTTCTCGGGTTCGTCGGACATAACGATGATGCGTTTGACATCCTCCGCGGCGAGCTGGCGCGTCAGTTGCGGCACGGTCAGCGTGCCGTCCAGCGGCTGGCCGCCGGTCATGGCGACGGCGTCGTTGTAGAGCAGCTTGAAGGTGATGTTGACCCCGCCGCCGGGCCGCCCCAAGGCGGGGCTGCCATTTTTATTGGAGCGAAGCGAACCAGTGTCACCCCCTTCCCCGGGAAGGGGGGCGGGGGGATGGCTCATCTGATTGGCCGCGACGGCGGCGCGAATGGACAGCAGCCCGGAATGGAAATAAGTGCCGTCGCCCATGTTGGCGAAGACGTGCTGCGTGCCGCTGTGTCCCGCCACGCCGAGCCAGGCCGCGCCTTCGCCGCCCATCTGGGAAATCGTGATGGTGTTGCGCTCCATCGCCACGGCCATCAGGTGGCAGCCGACGCCGCCCAGCGCGCAACTGCCCTCCGGCACCTTGGTCGACTGGTTGTGCGGGCAGCCGGGGCAGAACCAGGGCGTGCGCAGCATGATGACCTTGGGTTTGGCCAGGGCCTGCGCCTTCGCGTCGAGGAAGGCGATGTAATCGGCGATGCGTGGCGCCTGGTGGAAGCGCCCGATGCGCGCCGCGATGGCGCGTGCGACCAGGGCCGGCGTCAGCTCGGCGGTCGGCGCCAGCAGCCAGCGGTGTACCGGCACCGGCCATTCGCCGGTCTCGTCGTACTTGCCGACCACGCGCGGACGGACGTCTTCGCGCCAGTTGTAGAGCATTTCCTTCAACTGGTATTCGATGATCTGGCGCTTCTCCTCGACGACCAGGATTTCTTCCAGGCCCTCGGCGAAGTGGCGCACGGAGTCGGCTTCCAGCGGCCAGGGCATGCCTACCTTGAACAGGCGCAGGCCGATCTCGGCCGCGTATGCCTCGTCGATGCCGAGGTCGTCGAGCGCCTGGCGCAGGTCGAGCCAGGCCTTGCCGCTGGCGATGATGCCCAGCCGCGGACGCGGGCTGTCGAAGACCAGGCGGTTGAGCCCGTTGGCGCGCGCGTAGGCGAGCGCGGCATAGACCTTGAACTCCTGCAGCCGGTGTTCCTGCGCCAGTTGCGGATCGGGCCAGCGCAGATGTACGCCGTCGGCCGGCAGCCTGAAATCTTCGGGAATCACGATGCGCACGCGCTCGGGATCGATCTCGACCGTGGCCGAACTTTCCGCCGTATCCGAAGTGACTTTCAAGGCCACCCAGCAGCCGGAATAGCGCGACATGGCCCAGCCGTGCAGGCCGAAGTCGAGGTATTCCTGCAAGTCGGCGGGGGCCAGCACCGGGATGCCGCAGGCCGAGAACATGTGCTCGCTCTGGTGGGCGACGGCCGAAGAGCGCGCCGACGGGTCGTCGCCGGCGATCAGCAGCACGCCGCCGTGCCTGGCGCTGCCGGCGTGGTTGGCGTGCTTGAAGACGTCGCCGCAGCGGTCGACGCCGGGGCCCTTGCCGTACCACATGGAAAAGATGCCGTCGAATTTCGGCTCGGGAAACAGGTGCAGTTGCTGCGTGCCCCAGATCGCGGTGGCCGCGATGTCCTCATTGAGGCCGGGCTGGAAGCTGATGTCACGCGGCTTGAGGAAGGGCTCGGCGGCGTGCAGCGCGGTGTCGAGGCCGCCCAGCGGCGAGCCGCGGTAGCCCGAGATGTAGCCGGCGGTATGCAGGCCGGCCTTGCGGTCGAGCGCGTGCTGCAGCATGGGCAGGCGCGCCAGGGCCTGCATGCCGGTGAGAAAGACGCGACCGCGTTCGAGCCGGTACTTGTCGTCGAGTGAAACGCTTGCCAGATTCATCCGCATTCCCTTTGTGCTGGTGGCGCGGTGAAAACCTTGCGCCGTCCGTCACAGCTGCGATCCGTGACGGATCGCAACGCTCATCATCCTGCGTGATTGCGGGATGGTCGGGAATTGTGTGCGGTGATGCACCACCACATTCTGTAGCGTGTGGAGATGCGGTAGGAGGGAGTCATGAGCGGGTTTGCCGTGGGGCTTAGCGCCGGCCGGATGCAGCAGCGGCCGGCGCGATCGATGCGATCAGTCCTTGAGCATCGAGAACTTGCCGTCCTTGACCGTCATCAGCACGCGGCCGCGGTGGTCGAAGCCGGAGTGGTCCTTGGCCGACATGTTGATGACGCCCTGCGAGGCCAGCATCTCCTTGGTGCCTTCGAGTGCGTCGCGCAGCGCGCTGCGGAACTCCTGGGTGCCCGGCTTGCCCTTCTTGGCGGCTTCCGGGATGGCCCGGATCAGCAGCAGGCCGGCGTCATAGGTACCGGCGGCGAAGATCGGCGGACGGGAACCGAACTGCTTCTCGTAGCCATTGACCATCTCCAGGGTGATCTTCTTGGTCGGGAAGCTGTCCGGGATTTCATCCGGCACGGCCAGCAGCGGGCCGACGATCAGCGCGCCCTCGACCTTCTTGCCGCCGATCTTGATGAAGGCGCTCGAAGCCGCGCCATGGGTCTGGAAGATGTGACCCTTGTAGCCGGAATCGGTCAGTTGCGAGTGCGGCATGGCGGCGTCGGCGGCAACGCCGGCGACCAGGATGGCATCGGGCTTGGCGGCGATCAGCTTCAGCGCCTGGGCCACGACGCTGGTGTCCTTCTGGCTGTAGCGCTCGTTGGCGACGATCTTGATGCCGGCCTTTTCCGCCATCGGGACGAAGGTCTTGTACCAGTTTTCGCCGTAGGGATCGGCGCGGCCGATGAAGCCGACGGTCTTGACGCCGCGCTTGGTCATGCCCGCGACGACGCCCTCGCTGATCACGTCGTCATTGGGGTGGGTCTTGAACACCCAGCGCTTCTTGTCGTCCATCGGCAGCACCACGGCCGAGGTGCCGACCGGCGCCAGCATCGGCGTCTGTCCCTCGGCCATGAAGGCCAGTACGCCCATGGCGTTGCCGGAACCGCTTGGTCCGATCAGCGCATCGATCTTCTCCTCGCCGAGCAGCTTCTTGGTCAGCTGCACGCTCTGGGTCGGGTCGCTGGCGTCGTCGAAGGTGATGTATTCGATGTTCAGATCGCCGATCTTCTTCGGCAGCAGGGCGACCGCGTTCTTCTGCGGAATACCGACGAAGGCGATGGGTCCGGTCGACGATGCCATCACGCCGATCTTCACCTGCGCCTGCACCGACATGGATGCGGCCAGCGCCAGGCCCGAAAGCGCCAGTACGATTTTTCTGATTTGCATGGTGTCTCCTCCTTGATTGATGTTGTATGTGCTGCGATTACATGAGAATTCTGCTGCTCATCCGGCGATGATGCCCTGTTCCTTGAGGCCTGTGCACTCGGCCGCCGTAAATCCCGCTTCCTGCAGCACTGCCAGGGTGTCTGCGCCGTATTTGGCGGGGAAGCTCAATTCGGTGGCGACGCCCGGCACATCGACGGCCATCGGCTGCATGCGCACGGTTTTGCCGGCGGGCGTCCGGGTGGTCGTCAGTCGGCTGCTGACGGCGGCCATTTCGCGTACGGCCGGGATGTCGTGGATCGGCGCATGGGGGATGGTCGCCTTGGCGAATTCCGTGGCGATCGCCGCGGTCGAGTGCTGCCGCGTCACCGCCGCCATGTCGCGGTGGATGGCCTCGCGCTCCTGGTGGCGGCCTTCGTTGGTGACGCGCACGGCGTTGGCCACTGGTGCGAACCAGGGAATTTCGGTCAGGCGGCGCCACTGCACGTCGCTGCCGATGGCCATGTAGATGAAGCCGTCGGCCGTCGGATAGACATTGGTCGGGATGAACTTGCGATGCTCGTTGCCGCAGCGCGTGATTTCGGACGGGTCGCAGTCGAAGTCGAGCAGGGGCAGGGTGGTGATCAGCCAGGAGGCCGCCGCCTGCAGCATCGAGACGTCGATGCGGCTGCCACGGCCGGACTCCGCGCGCTCCAGCAGCGCCATCATGACGCCGGCGTAGACCTCGTCGCCGGCCTTGAGGTCGATCAGCGGCACGCCGGCGAGCGTCGGCGGGCCATCGGCGGGCCCGGTCAGTTCCATGTAGCCGGCCATGGCCTGGATCACCGGGTCGTAGCCGGGCGCATCCGGGTATTCCGGGCCCATGGCCGAGATGCCGGCCCAGATCAGGTCCGGCTTCACGGCGGAGAGGCTTTCGTAATCGATGCCGAGCTGCCTGTAACGCTTGGGCACGGTGTTGCAGCAGAACACGTCGACATCGAGGTCCACGATCAGGCGCTTCAAGAGCGCCTGGCCCTGCGGGTCCTTGAGGTTGATCGCGATGGCTTCCTTGCCGACGTTGGGCGCGATGAAATAAGTGCGCCGGTCGTCATCGACCACCTTGCCGCCGATGTAGCGGTTCGGATCGCCGGGCAGGCCTTCGCCGCTCGGCGTCGACTCGATGCGAATGACGCGCCAGCCCAGCTGGGCGAAGCGCAGCGTCGCGTAAGGCAGCGACAGGGCCTGTTCCATCGCAAGGACGGTACGGCGCTTCATTCCGCGCTGTCCTGTAGGAGCGAACTTGCTCGCGAAGCGGCCGCCGGATTCGCGAGCAAGCTCGCTCCTACAAGAGATACAAGAGATGCGCTACCAGCCGTCATTCCGCTCTCCACGGCTTCCAATACAGCTTCGGCGTCTGGCCGTGGAGCGCGCGGTAGACCTTTTCCGGGGTGAAGGGCAGTTCGTACATGCGCACCCCGGTGGCGTTGGCGATGGCGTTGGCGGTGGCCGCGGCGATGCAGATCGAGGGCGCCTCGCCGACGCCCTTGGCGCCTTGCGGGCCTTCGCCGTCCATGGATTCGATGAAGGCGATGTCCATCTCGGGAATCTCGGGCGCGGTGACCAGCTTGTAGTCGCGGAAGTTCGGATTCTTCATGACGCCGTTCTGGATCAGCAGGTCTTCGGTCAGCGCATAGCCCTGGCCCATGACCACGCCGCCTTCGATCTGCCCCTCGATGCCGAGCCGGTTCAGCACGCGGCCGACGTCGTGGGCGCCGGTGACCTTGGTCATCTTCACCTGTCCGGTATCGGTGTCGACCTCGACTTCCACCACTTGCGTACCCCAGGCATAGGCGGCGGAGACGTCACCCTTGAAGCCCTTGTCCTGGTGCACGCTGGGCGGCTCGTAGTAGAAGGTGGTCATCACCAGTTCGGCCTTGTCCTGGAAGTGCAGGTTGCGCAGCAGCTTGGACAGTTCGACCACGACTTCGCCGCTGGCGGCCTGGATCACGAAGCCGCCGCGCAGGTCGAGGTCGTCTTCGGCAACTTCGTACTTCTTCGCCGCCACGGCGAGGATTTTTGCCTTGGCCTTTTTCGCCGCGCCGATCGCCGAGTTGCCGGCGATGAAGGTGGTGCGGCTGGCATGCACGCCGACGTCCCACGGGGTGATCGCGGTGTCGTTGTTGACCACCGTGATGGCCGAAATCGGCAAGCCGAGTTCCTCGCAGACCAGCTGCGAGAGCACAGTCTCCGAACCCTGGCCGATTTCCGAGGCGCCGGTAATCAGCGTGACGTTGGCGAAGTCGTCCATCTTGAGGATGGTGCCGCAGCCGTCCGACGGGTAGATCTTGGCGCCGCCGCCGACGTGCAGCATCGAAGCCATGCCGATGCCGCGCTTGATGTTGCCGGGCTTGTCGCGATTGGCGGCGTTCTCCCTGGCCTTGCGCGCGTAGTCGCTGCGCTTTGCCGCCGTGGTGATGCAGTCCTTGAAGCCGCAGCTCTTGAAGCTCATGCCCTGGCCGGTGGTCTCGCCCGCATCCTGGGCGTTCTTGAGGCGGAACTCCAGCGGGTCCATGCCGATCTTTTCGGCCAGCATGTCCATGTGCTGCTCGATGGCGAAGGTGGCCTGCAGATTGCCGTAGCCGCGAAACGACCCGGCATAGGGGTTGTTGGTGTAGACCGCCGCCGTGTGATAGTCGCAGTGCGGCACGCGGTAGAGCGAGGAGAAGGTCTGCATCATGACGAAGGGCGTGGTCGCGCCCCACGACGTGTAGGCGCCGTTGTCGTGCAGCGTATGCACCTGGCGGAAGGTCAGCGTGCCATCCTTCTTGCAGCCCGAACGCAGCGTCAGCAGTACCGGCTGGCGCGTCGGCGAGGCGAGGAATTCCTCTTCGCGGGTGAACACCATTTTCACCGGCCGCTTGGCGGCGCGGGCGAGGTAGAGGCAGATCACCTCGAAGGGGTAGATGTCGAGCTTGGAGCCAAAGCCGCCGCCGATCGGCGGCTGGATGATGCGGATGCGCGCCGGGTCCATGTTCAGGTAGTCGGCGAACTCGCGCTTGTGCAGGAAGGGCACCTGGGTGTTCGAGTACATCAGCAGGTTGCCCGAGGCATCGAACTCCGCGATCATGCCCGAGACGCCCATGCAGCAGTGCGTGACGTAATGCAGCTTGAAGGTGTCTTCGACCACCACGTCGGATTCGGTCTCGCCCTGCACCACGTCGCCGTGCACGTAGTCGAAGCGCATCGCGATGTTGTCCGGCTTGCCCTTGTGGGCGATCGACATGCCCTGCTTCAGATGCTCGTGGCTGCCGTCGGCGCCGTGCGGCTCGGGGTGGATCAGCGCCGCGCCAGGCTTGATGGCTTCTTCCGGATCGGAAATCACCGGCAGGTCTTCGTATTCGATCTTGATCAGCTTCAGCGCGGCCTCGGCAATTTCTTCCGATTCGGCCGCCACGGCGGCGATCTCGTCGCGCTGGCTCCTGACACGGCCGACCTTGAGCGGAAAGTGGTCGCGGGCGACGCCGATCGGACGCTGGTCGGGCACGTCGGCGGCGGTAATCACCACATGCACGCCGGGCAGGGCCCGCGCGGCGGAGACGTCGATCGACTTGATCAGGGCATGGATCCGGGCCGAGCGCAAAATCTTGCCGTAGAGCTGGCCCGACAGGTTGATGTCGTGGATGTAGCGCGTCTTGCCGCTGGCCTTCTCGGGGGCATCCATTTTCGGGATGCGCTTGCCGATCAGCGAGTCGGCCTCGATGACTCTGGGTTTCTTTTCTGCAACGTTCATGTGCGTACTCCCAATTCTTCGTAGGAGCGAGCTTGCTCGCGATACAAGCTGATCGCGAGCAAGCTCGCTCCTACATCTGTTGCGTTCACGATGAAGACTCCTGGCTCACCGACGCAATCGCGTCGACGATCTTCTTGTAGCCGGTGCAGCGGCACAGGTTGCCCTCGATGCCGCGCTTGACGCAGGCTTCGTCAGGATGCTCGTGCTTGTGCAGCAGATGGTCGGCCTGCATGATCATGCCGGGCGTGCAGAAACCGCATTGCACCGCGCCGTGTTCGACGAAGGATTCGCGCAGGGCGTCGGCCTGGCTGTCGTTGGCCAGGCCCTCGATGGTGGTGACATTGCGGCCATCGCAATCGACGGCGAACATCAGGCAGGAATTCAGCGAGACGCCGTCGACCTGGATGGTGCAGGCGCCGCACTCGCCTTCGCCGCAGCCGTACTTGGTGCCGGTGAGGCCGATGACGTCGCGCAGCATGGCGAGGGCATTCATGGTGACGTCTACGCTGACGCGCCGCTTGACGCCGTTCAGGGTGAATTCGATGTCATGCTTGAGCGACATGGCTGAGTATCCTCTTGGTGATGTTGTGGATCATTTCCTTGCGGTACCAGGCCGTGGCGCGCACGTCGTCGATCGGCTTGACTTCGTCGCGGGCGACCGCAGCGACTTTTTCGATGGTGGCTGCGTCCAGCCGCTGTCCTTCCAGCGCCTGTTCTGTCTGCGCTGCGCGCACCGGTGTCGGCGCCACGGCGCCGAAGGCCACTCTCGCATTGGACAGCACGCCGTCCTTGAGCGTTCCGGCGACGCCGATCGAAATCGTCGAGATGTCGAGCGCCGGCCGCGTCCCGAGCTTGAAGAAACGCGCGACGTGGCCCGGCGCCGGCAGGGGGATGCGCACGCCGGTCACCAGTTCGCACAGCGACTTGCGGGTCTTGCCGGGGCCGACGAAGAAGGTCGACAGCGGCATGCTGTGGCGGTAGAGCTTGGCTTCCGGCATCGAGGCCAGCTCGACCGAAGCGTCGAGCACCAGCAGCGGAATCAGCGTATCGCCGGCCGGCGAGGCATTGCAGATGTTGCCGCCGATAGTGCCGGCGTTGCGGATCTGGTCGCTGGCGAAATGGTCGCAGGCCTCGACCAGCACCGGCAGGTGTTCCTTCACCAGCGGGTGCTCCATGATCTCGGTGATCGTGGCCAGGGCGCCGATGCGGATTTCCCTCCCTTCCAGCGTGATGCCGGAGAGCTGGGGAATGTGGCGGATGTTCATCAGCGTGTGCTTGATCTTGACCCGGCCGGCCTGGCTTTGCGGCGTCAGGTCGGTGCCGCCGGCGAGTATGGTCACGTCGCCGTCCTTGAGGCACTCGACCGCCTGGTCCAGGCTGGTGGGTGCGAAGTAGTGTTTCAGTTCGGTCATTAGTGTTGTCCTCGATGTAGGAGCGAGCTTGCTCGCGATTGTGTCGCCATCGCGAGCAAGCTCGTTCCTGCGTGGTTCTCAATGGTTTTTGGTATCACGCTCAAAAGCGGATCGGTTCCTGGTAGCGCCCGAATACATTGACAAGTTCCTTGGTCATCTCGCCGACGCTGGCGTAGGCCTTGACTGCCTCGACCAGGGCCGGCATCACGTTGCGGCCGGCGGCGGCGTCAGTGCGCAGGCGCGTCAGCGCGGCATCGACTGCCTGGTTGTCGCGTTCGGCGCGGATGCGCTTGAGGCTGTCGATCTGCACCCGCGCGTCATCCTCGTTGTAGGGGTGGAATTCGACCGGATGGTCTTCCTCCTGCTCGTTCTTGTAGCAGTTGACGCCGACCTTGGGGAATTCTCCCGACTCGATCTTGCGCTGCATGCCATAGGCCTGGGATGAAACCTTGGCCTGGATCGTGCCCTCGGCGACCATCTTGACGATGCCGCCCTGGGCATCGACCTCGTCCATGATCTCCTCCATCTTCTTGCGCATCTCGTTGGTCATGGTCTCGACGTAGAAGGAGCCCGCCAGCGGATCGACGGTTTCGGTCAGGCCCATTTCCTCGATCAGCAACTGCATGGTGCGCAAGGAGATGCGCGCCGAGTACTCGGTGGGTATCGTGTAGGCCTCGTCGTAGGAACACAGCGCCATGGTCTGCGTGCCCGACAGCGCCGAGATCAACGCGTAGTAGGCGCCGCGCACGATATTGACTTCGGGCTGCTCGAAGGTCAGGCCGCCGCCGCCCCCGGCGGCGATCATGCGCAGCCACATCGAGCCGGGCTTCTCGGCGCCGTACTGCTCCTTCATGATCTTGGCCCACAGCCCGCGGCCGGCGCGGAACTTGCAAACCTGCTCGAAGATGTTGCCGAAGATATTGAAGTTGTACGACAGCCGCCCGGCGAATTCGTCCACCGGCAGGCCGCGCCGGATCGCGTCGTCGGCGTAGGCCTTGGCAATGCAGAAGGCATAGGCGATTTCCTGCGCCGGCGTCGCCCCGGATTCGCGGATGTGATAGCCGCAGACCGACACCGGCGTGTATTTCGGCGCCTCCTTGGCGCAATACTCGATGGTGTCGCCGACCAGGCGGATCGAGGGCTCGACCGGGAAGATCCAGGTGCCGCGGCCGATGAATTCCTTGAGGATGTCGTTTTGCGCCGTGCCGCGCAATTCCTTGACGTCGTAGCCGCGTTTCTCGGTCATCGCCAGGTACATCGCGATCAGGATCGCCGCGGCGCCGTTGATGGTCAGCGAGACGGTGATCTTCTTCAGGTCGATGCCGTCGAAGGCGATTTCGAAATCGCGCAGGGTGTCGATCGACATGCCGACGCGGCCGATTTCGCCCTCGGCCATGGGATCGTCGGAATCGAGGCCGATCTGGGTCGGCAGGTCGAAGGCGACGTTGAGCCCGGTCTGGCCGTTGGCGATCAGATACTTGAAGCGCTGGTTGGTGTCGGCCGGATTGCCGAAACCGGCGTACTGGCGCATGGTCCAGGGCTGCTTGCGGTACATCTCGCGGTGGATGCCGCGGGTGAAGGGATACTGCCCGGGATCGCCGACCATCTCCATGCCGCCGCTGGCCTCGACGTCCGCCGCCGTGTACAGCGGCTTGACTTCGATGCCGGATTCGTTGATGACCTTCTTCATAGCGAAAACCTTTTTTTGCCACAGAGGACACAGAGGTCACAGAGGGAAACCCCCGTGACTTGATTTTTCTCTGTGTTCTCTGTGTCCTCTGTGGCTGGACTTTGGGTTTGGAAGTTCATTTCACTTCCTTGCGGATGAATTCGGTGATGGCATCGAGTTTCGAACCCGAAGGAAAAATACCCTTGAAGCCCAGTTCGCGCAGCGCGTCGTGGTCCTGCGCCGGCAGGTTGCCGCCGATCACCCAGAGCTTGTCGGTCAGGCCGTTGGATTCGAGCAGGGGCTTCAGCTTGCGGCAGAAGGGAATGTGCGAGCCGGCCATGGAGGACAGCGAAATCACGTCGACGTCTTCTTCGAGAGCGATGCGCGCGATCTGTTCCGGCGTCTGGCGCAATCCCGTGTAGATCACCTCGAAGCCGGCGTCCATCATGGCCCGCGCGACGACCTTGGCGCCCTGGTCGTGGCCGTCGAGGCCGGGTTTTCCGAGTAGAACCTTGATGCGACGCTGGTTCACGCCGATACCTCCTTGGCAATAATCAATTTCAAAATCTCGCTGGTGCCACCGCCTATCAGCGTAAAGCGCACGTCGCGCAGATAGCGTTGCACCGGGTATTCCATGGCATAGCCGTAGGAGGCGAAGACCCGCGCCGCCTTGTCGCAGACCGTGGCCGCGGTTTCGGTGGCGAACAGCTTGGCCATTGCCGCTTCCTTGTGATAGGGCTTGCCGGAGTCGCGGCGCCACGCGGCGTAATACACCAGGTGCTCGGCGGCTTCGAGTTCGGTGGCCATCTCGGCCAGCTTCATCTGGATCGCCTGGTAGCGGTTGATCGCCTTGCCGAACTGCTTGCGTTCGCCGGCGTAGCGCACGGCTTCGGCCAGCGCCGCGCGCGCCACGCCGAGGCCCATGGCGCCGGTGATGATGCGGATCTCGCCCAGCGTCTTGCGCAAATGGCCTTCGCCGTCGCCTTCCTCCTTCGACAGGCGATGGCTGTCGGGGACGAAGCATTCATCGAAAGCAACTTCGGAAGTCGGCAGCGCCCAGACGCCCATCTTGTGGATTTCGCGCCCCACCGTGATGCCCTTGAAATGTTTCTCGACGAGGAAGATGGTCAGCTTCTTCTCTTCGCCGGCCCTGGCAAACACGGTGAAGAAATCCGCCACCGGCGCCGAGGTGATCCAGGTCTTCTGGCCGTTGATGACGTAACCGCCGTCGACCTTCTTTGCCGTGGTGGCGATGGAATCCAGGTCGGAACCGGCATTCGGTTCGGTCATGCAGATAGCGCCGATCTTCTCGCCGCGCAGCGCCGGCTTGAACAGGCGCTCGATGATGTCTGCATTGCCCAGCAGATGCAGGAACTTGGTGCCCATCAGCGATTGCATGGCCACGGCGCCCGCCAGCGACATCGATCCGCGCGCGATCTCCTGCAGAGCGAGGGCAAATTCGGTCAGCGCCGTACCGCTACCGCCAACTTCTTCGGGATAACGCATGCCGAAGAAGCCGAGCGCGGCCAGTTCCTGGAACAGGGCGTGCGGATACTGCTTCGCTTCGTCCAACGCGGCCGCCTGCGGCGCGATGCGCTCGTCGCAGAAACGGGCGAAGGTATCGCGGATCTGCTGCTGGTCTTCGGTGAGGTCGAAATTCATGGTTGTTGTTTCATGTTCTGTGCGGCGCCCTGGGTGTCGGGTGTCCGATTTCCTCCATGTCCTCCGGGCCGAAAAAGCACCGGCCCTCCCCCTTTACTTGCGGGAATCGGACACCCGACACCCCGGGTGGGATACGCCGGTGCCTTGCAGCTGCAAAAAGGTGCGGCGCTTCCGGATCGTGACGGTAGGGTGCCCTGCGCAGTGAAGTAAAGGGGGAGGAGGGGGCCGCAGGCCGCCGACGGAGGACATGAGCGAAGCAGGGCACCCTGCCGGCACGATCGTGTGGCGGCCGTTGCACAAGAGAGTTTCATTTCAGCATTCACTCGCTGAACCCGTAATCACGCATTGCCGCTTCCTTCGTGATCACGCCGTTGCGGATTTCCTCGGCGAGCAGCTTGCGGTCGCGCTTCTTCGGATCGCCGTAGCCGCCGCCGCCGCTGGCGACCTGGTGGTAGGTGGTGCCCTTGGGCACGCCGGTGATCAGGTCCTTGTTCTTCGGCACCACGGTCTGGCCGTCGGGGTAGTGCAGGCGGATGAAATTGAGGCCGCCTTCACCGCCGCCGAAGAGGCCGAAGGCCGGTTCGAAGTCGCCGTCGCCGAAGGTCACCAGTTGCGTGTCGTCGGAACCGATTTTGAAAATGGTTTCGACCCCGAGGCCGCCGCGCCACTGGCCGGCGCCGGCTGAATCGGTCAGTAGTTCATGTTTGATCAGGGTGTGCGGCGTCTGCTGCTCGAACATTTCGTAGTCCTGGTCAAGCACGCCGCCTGAGGCGTCGATCATGCCGATGTGGTCGTAGCCGTCGGTGCCGAGCATGGCGCCGGAGCCGCCCTTGAGACCCATGAAGCCGATGTCGACGTACTTCTCGTTGTTTTTCGGGTCGATGCCGGTGGTCAGCGAGGCCAGCAGGTTGTTCCAGCCGGCAGTGACGCGGTCGGGCATCACCGGGGCCAGCGCACGCTGGATGGCGTCGGCATTAGGCGGGCAGAGGTGGTTGCCGAAGGTGGTGGCCTTCGGATAGGCGGCATTCAGTATGGTGCCGCTCGGGATCACGATCTCGATCGGCTGCACCATACCTTCGTTGTGCGGGATGTCGGGATTCACCATCTGCAGCAGGGTCAGGATGGTGGCCGAGGCGCTTGACGTGAAGGTGCCATTGACGAAGCCGTTGGTCTGCGGATCGGTCTTCGAGTAGTCGAACTTGATGTGCTTGTCCTTGACTTCGATGTCCACGCGGATGGTGTATTTCGAGCCGACGAAGCGACCGTCGTAATAGACATAGCCTTCGCCCGAGTAGTTGCCGTTGGGGATCTTGGCGATCTCGGCTTCCATCATCTTGCGCGTGGCCTCGAACAGCGCCTGCTTGTGCAACTCGTAGCTCTCGACGCCGTATTTCTTCAGCAGTTCCAGCAGGCGGCGTTCGCCGACGGTACAGGCGCCCATCTCGGCCTTCATGTCGTGCTGCACGATGTCGAGGCGCACGTTGGCGAAGATCAAATTCCAGACGTCCTTGCGCAGCTTGCCGCGCTCGACCACCTTGACCGGCGGGATGCGCAGGGCTTCCTGCCAGACCTCGACCGCATTCGGGTTGTAGCCGCCGGCGACGTTGCCGCCGATGTCGGCCTGGTGGCCCTTGACCGCCGTCCAGGCCACCAGCTCGTCGCCGAAGAACACCGGCTTGAAGGCGGCGACGTCGTTGTTCTGGTTGCCCAGGCTGAACACGTCGTTGTGGAAGATCACGTCGCCGGGATAAATCTCGTCGCCGAAATATTCCTTGATGTACTTGCACACCGGCGCCAGCGAGAAGGCCAGGATAGGCAGGTTCTCGGTCTGCTCCAGCATGTTGCCGTCGGCGTCGTAGAGGCCGGTGACGTAGTCCTTGGCCTCGCAAAGAATGGGCGAGCGCGTGGTCTGCTCCATCGAGATGCTCATCTCGTCGGTGATCGACTTGAAGGTCCGCGCATAGACGGAGAGCAGGATGGGATCGATTTTTGTGGCGCTCATGCCAGTGCCTCCTGTTGTTGCTTGAAGCAGGCCGCGGCGAGATCCTCGCGGCCCTTCTGCCAGATGACGAAGGAACCCAAGGCGTCGACAGCGCAGTCGTAGGAATCGCTGACGAAAATCGCCGTGGTCTCCTGCTCGATCATGGCCGGGCCGGTGATGCGGTTGCCGTAATGCATCCTGTGGCCGTCGTAGACCGGCGTTTCGCGGAAGCTCTTGGTCTCGGGGATGTACATGCTACGTTTGCCTTTCAGCGCACCTGATGCGTCCACTCCGGCCCAGGCTTCCTGGCGGTAGGTCGGCTTGTCGGTGATGCCGATGGCCTGGACGCGGACGTTGATGATTTCGATCGGCGTCTTCTCGGCCTCCAGTGAATAGCCGTAGAGCCGGTTGTGCTCGGCGTTGAAGGCGGCGGCGATGGCGACGGTGTCGCGGCTGTCGATCAGTTCGCGCGGCACCGTGAAGGACACCTCGTGGTACTGCTTGATGTAGCGGCAGTCGAACTTGACGTCGTAGCGGCGGCGTTCCTCGGCGATTCGTTCCTCGACCAGTTGCCGTGTGCCGTCCGCCGACATCTCGTCGATCATCGCCGTGAGCCGGGGCCAGTCGATGGCTTCGAGGCGGGAAACGAAGGTGCGCACGAAGTCGTGCTTGAGTTCGCTCATCAGCATGCCGAAGGCGCACAGCACCGAGGATTCGCGCGGCACGATCTGCAGCGGGATTTCGAGTTCGCTGCAGATCAGGCAGGAATGGATCGGGCCGGCGCCGCCGGCGGGAATGAAGGGAAATTCGCGCGGATCGAAGCCACGCTTGATGGTGACTTCGCGCACGCCCTGGGCCATGTTGTTGCAGGCGACGCGGTACATGCCGGCGGCGGCTTCCTCGACCGACAGCCCCATGGGTTTCGCGATGTGTTCCTCGATTGCGGCGCGCGCCGCGGCGGCGTCGAGCTTCATCTTGCCGCCGGCGAAGAAGCCGGGGTCGAGGTAGCCCAGCACCACGTTGGCATCGGTGGTGGCCGGCAGCCGGCCGCCCTTGCTGTAGCAGGCCGGGCCGGGATCGGCGCCAGCGCTTTGCGGACCCATGCGCAGCATGCCGCCTTCGTCGAGCCAGCCGATCGAGCCGCCGCCGGCGCCGATGGTGTGGATGTCGAGCATCGGCAGGGCGATCTTGTGGCGGGCGATCTCGCCGTCGTTCTTGATCATCGGCGCATCCACCGCGACTGATGCTTCAAAACTTGTTCCGCCCATGTCGGTGGTGATGCACTTGTTCTGGCCGTGCGGGCGCACATAGAACAGGCCGGCGCCGGGGCCGCCGGCGGGGCCGGAGAGCAGGGTCAGCGCGGCTTTCTCGCGCGCCAGCTGGGGCGTGATGACGCCGCCGTTGGACTGCATGATCAGCAGCAGGTTCTTGAAGCCGATGCCCTTGAGGCGGCCGACCAGCTGGTCGAGGTAGTGATTCAGCTTGGGGCCGACATAGGAATTCAGCGCCGTGGTGCTGACGCGCTCGTAGAAGCGGATCGAGGGCAGGAGGTCGGTGGACACCGAAAGGTAGGCGTCCGGCATCTCCTTTTTCACCAGCTCCGCAGCGGCCTGCTCGTGGGTCGGATTGGCGAAGGAGTTCATGAAGCAGATGGAAACTGCCTGCACGCCTTCCTGTTTGAACAGGGCGATAGCCTCGCGGATCTGATCCAGGTCCAGCGGCGCGGTCTCCTTGCCGACGCGGTCAAGGCGGCCACGGATCCCGGCGCGCAGGTAGCGCGGCACCAGCGGTTTGACGTTGGTGTAGCGGTTGTTGTATTGCTCTTCGCGGATGCCGCGGCGCATTTCCAGCGCATCCCTCACGCCTTCGGTGGTCAGCAGGCCGCACTTGGCGCCGGTGCCGGTCAGGGTGGCATTGGTGGTCACGGTCGTGCCGTGCACGATGGTGTCGATGGTCGGCGCGAAGGCTTCCAGCGACATGGGCGGGCTCATGCTGGCAGCGATGTCGGTGAGGCCGTTGACCACGGCGATCGAGGGATCGGACGGCGTCGACAGGGTCTTAAAGATTGCCGGTTCGGCGTCGTCGCGTGTGACCACGAAGTCGGTGAAAGTGCCGCCGACGTCGATTCCGATCTTTAGCGCCATAAAGTTTTCTCCGTCATTGCTGGACTATGTTGATTGGGAACAGCTTGCGCGGGCGACCATCTGCCGCACGTCTTCCTTGCGTATCTTGCCCAGCGCGGTTTTCGGCAAGGCCTCGACCACGATGACTTCCTTGGGATGCTTGTAGCGGGCGATGCGGCCGTCGAGCAGCTTCAGCACCTGCTCGGCGGTGAGCCGGCAATCGGCCCTGGGCACCACCACGGCGACCACGATTTCGCCCCAGCGTTCGTCGGGCCGGCCGATCACCGAGGCTTCGGCGATGTCGGGCGATTCGATCAGCAGGTTCTCGATCTCGGCCGGATAGATGTTCTCGCCGCCCGAGATGATCATGTCCTTGCTGCGGCCATCGACATAGAGATAGCCTTCCTCGTCCTGATGGCCCATGTCGCCGGTGTGGAACCAGCCATCGATCAGCACCGCGGCGGTGGTCTGCGGCGCCTTCCAGTAGCCGGACATGACGTTGTCGCCCTGCACCACGATCTCGCCGGTGGCGCCGGGCACCACGTCGGCGCCGAAGCGCTCGACGATGCGCAGCCGGCAGCGCGCCGCGACCTTGCCGGTCGAGCCGACCTTGCGCAGCGCATCCTCGGCCTTCAGATACACCGCGATCGGGCAGGTCTCGGTGGAGCCGTAGACCTGCACCAGCGGCACGCCCTTGGCATGCACGGCGTGGATCACATGCCGCGGCACGATGGTCGAGCCGGTAGTGACCATGCGCAGGCTGGAAAAGTTGGCGCTGGCCCACCGGCGATGCGCCATCATGATGTCGAGCTGCGCCGGCACCAGCACCGTCAGCGTGATGCCGTCCTGCTCGATGGCATCGAAGGTGGCGTCGGCATCGAACTTCGGATGCAGCACCACGCTGCAGCCGGCCTGCAGGGCGGGCGTGGTCTGGTTGTTGAGCCCGCCGACATGGAACAGCGGCAGGGTGGTGAGTATCACGTCGTCCGCCGTCAGCTCGTGCATGTCGGCGCTGTTGGCGGCGTTGCATGCGATCGCGCGCTGCGTCAGCAGCACGCCCTTGGGCTTGCCGGTGGAGCCCGAGGTGTAGCAGATCAGCAGTGTGTCGTCATCGCCGATCTCCGGGTCAAATGGAACGGCGGGAACGGCGGGCGCGGCGGGAACGGCGGGAACGGCGGGAACGGCGGGAACGGCGGGAACGGCGGGAACGGCGGGCGCGGGGCCGGCGGCGCGCCTACAGAAGTCCGTCCAGGAAATCCAGCCGGCGCCGGCCGCGCCGAAGCTGACCAGCGTCATGGCGCCCAAGGCGTCGCGGAAGGCCTCGGTCTGGGCGACGTACTGCGGCTCGACAAACAGCAGCGTGGGCGGGCAGTCTTCCAGCATCTGCCGGTGCTCGGGCGCGGCCAGGCGCCAGTTGAGCGGCATGAACATGGCGCCGAGGCGCGCGCAGGCAAACAGCAGCGCGAGCATTTCCGGGCTGTTGAAGCCCAGGTAGGCGACGCAGCCGCCGCGCCTGACGCCGGAGGCGGCCAGCGCCGAAGCCAGCCGGTCGATCAGCGCTGCGAAGTCGCGATAGGAGAGTTCGCGGCCGTGGAAGCGGATCGCTGCCTTGTCGGGCGTGCGCGCGGCGTTGTCCGAAATCCAGTTGGCCAGGCTCATGGGTAGGAGCGAGCTTGCTCGCGAACAGTGCGGATCGCGAGCAAGCTCGCTCCTACTGCGGATGGATTCACCATGGCTGGCGTTAGGCGTCGCAGACTTCGAGTACGACGGACATGGCCGTGTCGCCCGCGGCGCAGCCGGTGAACAGGCCGAAGCCGCCGCCCTTGAGGGCCAGTTCCTCGATCAGCTCGATGATGGCGCGGGTGCCCATCGGCGCCTGCGGATGGCCCCAGACCAGCGAGCAGCCATAGTTGTTCATGGTCTTCAGCTCGCAGCCGGTTTCCTTGGCGAAGAACAGGTCGTTCACCGCAAACGGGTTGTGGGTCTTGATCGCCTTCATGTCGGCGACCTTCTTGCCGGCCTGCGCCAGCGCGCGCTGCGCGGCCGGCAGCATGGCTTCCGGCATGTAGGCCAGCGGCACGCGGGCCAGGCCGAAGCCATGCAGGCGCACGGCGATCTTCGGATCGGCGGAGAGTTCGCGGGCCTTTTCGCGCGTGGTGACGACGATCGCCGCGTTGCCGTCGGCCGGATGCGTCTGGCCGCCGTAGGTCACGCTGCCGCCTTCCATCACCGGCTTCAGCTTGGCCAGGCCTTCGACCGTCGATTGCGACACGCCTTCGTCGCCGGCCATGGTGCTGGCGGTCTTCTTGAAGTTCGGCGCCGGCACCTCGAAGGGCAGGGTCATGTAGCGGCGCAAAAAGGCCGAATCGTTCTCCAGCGACTGGCGGTACTGCTCTTCGCGGCGCAGCACCAGCTCGTGCTGTTCGGCCGTGCCGATGCCATGTTTCTTGGCGACGTTCTCCGCGGTCTGCAGCATGGCGTGGCCGCCCAGCGGGTCGCAGCCGAAATTGTCCATCACCCAGTCTTCCGCCATGCCGGTGCCGCCGGGGCCGCGCGGATTCGGGTAGTAGAGGTGGGGTCCGTTCGAGGTGCGGTCGCAATTGATGGCGAGCGCAGTGGTCGCCATGCCGGTCTCGATTTCCTGCGTTGCGGCAAGCAGCGTGCGCACGCCGGTGGCGCAGGCCTGCATCAGCGTCGGGCCGCCGGCCTGGCCGGCGCCGATCATGCCGGTGAGCCAGGGCAGGCCGTAGAAGGAATACTTCTGCGGCACGGAGAAGCCAAGCGCGCCGTAGTCAAAAGTCTTCGGGTCGATCTTGCGCTTGGCCAGTTCCAGCTTTGCCACATGGGCGGCAAATTCGATGCTGTGCAGGTTGGCGAAGCTGCCCTGCCAGCGGGCGAAAGGCGTGCTCCAATAAGCGCCGTAGGGAATTTCTGCTTTGTAGGTCATGTCGCTAGTCCATTCATGCGTGATATCGGGGCGGGCGGGGCCTTGCCGCCGCGCCGGTGATCGGTGGGGAAGGGCGGTCTTAGCGCACCGAGGCGGTTTGTTCCGCCTCCTTCTCCTGATCGATCTCTTCAATGGCCGTGATGAGAAAGTGCTTGGCCGCTTCGAGGTGCTTGTGCATCGCCGCGGCAGCGGCATCCGGATCCCGTTTCTTGAATGCGGCATGGATGTTCTTCATGCCGGTCAGCGCAGTCTTGCGGGCGCTCGCGTCGCCCAGGGTCAGTACCCGCAGGAAGCGCACATGGCCCACATACTGGTCGAGCAGCTTGGACATGCGCCGATTCGGAATCAGCGCGCGCCAGGCGTTGTGGAAGCGGCTGTTGGCTTCGAGGAAGGCGCGGAAGTCGCCGTTCTTGTCGGCGGCCGTAGCTTCGTCGATCGCCGCGGCCATGCTGGCCAGATCGGTAGGGCTGCTGATTTCGGCGACCGCGGTGCGTGCCGCGGCGGGTTCCAGCAGGAAACGCAGCTGGTAGATTTCCTCGATGTCGGCGTCGGTCAGTTCCGGCACCACGAAGCCGCGTCCCTCGACCGCGATCATGCCTTCGCTTTCGAGTCGCGCCAGGGCTTCGCGCACGGGGGTGCGCGAGACGCCGAGTTGTGCGGCGAGGCTGACTTCCTGCAGGCGTTCGCCGGGGCGAATCTGGTGGCTGCCGATGTTGTCGCGCAACTGGTGATACACGCGATCGGCCAGGCCGGCGGGTCTTTCTAGGGGTTTGATCGACGTGTTCATGGCAGAATCATTTGCGCTATTGCGCTCGCGTCATGGAATACTGGATACTGTATACGCAGTACATCGGGAGTGTCAATAGGACGGGTGGCAAAAGATGGGTGTTTCGCTTGATGAATTGGCGCGCGGCATCGCGGCGGCAGAACGGCAGGCCCTGGCGCGGGCGCTGTCGCTGGCCGAGCGCGATCCCACCGCCGCCGCCGCGCTGCTGGCGCGGCTGGCGCAGAGGCTGGGCCGGGCTCATGTAATCGGCATCACCGGGCCGCCGGGCGCCGGCAAGTCCACGCTGGTCGGCGTCATGGTGCGGCATTTCCTGCAACTGGGCCAGCGCGTGGCCGTGCTGGCGGTCGATCCGTCGAGCCCGGTCAGCGGCGGGGCCTTGCTCGGCGACCGCTTTCGCATCGGCGAAGCCGACGACGACAATCGCTCCTTCATCCGCTCGACCGCCACGCGCGGCAGCCTCGGCGGCCTGACCGGCGCCGCGCGCCAGATGGTGCAATTGATGGATGCCGCCGGCTACGACCTGGTGCTGGTGGAAACCGTCGGCACCGGCCAGTCCGAGATCGACGTCGCGCGGCTGGCCGATTCGCTGCTGGTGGTGTTCCCGCCCGGACTCGGCGACGAGATGCAGGCGATCAAGGCCGGCATCCTCGAACTGGCGGATCTGCTGGTGGTGACCAAGTGCGACACCGACGGCGCCAGGCGCGCCTGCCAGGCCCTGCGGACCGTCGCGCCGCTGTGGCGTAACGCACCGCCGATCCATCCGGTCAGCGCGCTCTCCGGCGAGGGCATCGCCGCGCTGGCCGAGGCCGTGCTGAGCCGCGCCCGCAGCGTGCCGCCCTTGGCGCGGCAAACCGCAGCCGGCCCGACCGCACCCGCACGAACTGCGCTGGCCGCCTGTTTCGACCAACTGCGCGCCGAACTCGAACGCCGCCTGCCTTTCGATTGGGCCGGCAGCCTGTCGCTGCAGTTGCAGCACGGGGCTTCAGGCGGGGAGGACGGCAGGCTCGGCGTGATTTGTACGCTGCGCTCGGGCGGCGAGGCATTTCAACTCGGGGCTGCCGCTGCCGGACTGATACTGCTGGCCGCGGAAATGCATCTGGATTGCGTCGTCGAAGAAATGGATGCTGCCGGTGGCAAAATGCACCTGGTGTTCAGGCACGCCGCCTGAATCGGGCAAGCCCTGCCCAAACGCAAAGGACTGCAGGCATGGACGAGCGGCAAATCAGGCAGGCTGTGCTGGAAACCCTGAAGTCGATCGCGCCGGAACTGGATGCCGGCCAACTCAAACCCGATCAGCCGCTGCGGCGCCAGGTGGATCTCGATTCGATGGACTGGCAGAACGTGATTGCCGGCCTGCACGAAAAACTCGACGTCGATATCGCGGCCAGCGATTACGCCAGCATCGCCACGCTGGACGCCCTGGTCGGCTGCGTCGGCGAACATCTGGCGGCGCCCACTGCCGCGCCAGCCACAGACAGCGCAGGCTATCCCTGCGGCCTCGACCACCCCTGCACGCTGTTCGACGGCCGGCAAGTACGCATCCGCCCGATCCACCCCGAAGACGCCAGGATCGAGGCCGACTTCGTGCGCCACTTGTCGACCGAATCGCGCTACGAGCGCTTCATGGTCAGCATGAGCGAACTGTCGCCGGACAAGCTCAAGTACCTGACCAATGTCGATTACGAACACCACATGGCGCTGGTGGCGACGGAAGCCCACACCGGCAGCGAAATTGAGGTCGGCGTGGCGCGTTACGTCGTGGTGCCCGGCACCACCCGCTGCGAATTTGCGATCGCGGTGGACGACGCCTGGCAGGGCTCGGGCCTGGCCGGCAGCCTGATGGCCGCGCTGATCGACATCGCGCAGAAAAAGGGCCTGACCGAAATGGAAGGCTTCGTGCTGTCCGCCAACCACAAGATGCTGAAGTTCGCGCGCCAGCTCGGTTTCAAAACGGAGCACGACCCCGATGACTGGCAGACGGTGCACGTCCTGCGCAAGCTCTGAGTCGCGCCGCGCGTGTGCGCAGAAAACAAGAACGGGGACCGCAGTCCCCGTTTTCACAAGACGGATGACTCCGCTTAGTCTTCGTACTTGAAGGACATCGAGACGCGCGCGCGATAAGCCACCACCTTGCCGCCGTCGATCTTCATGTCGAGCTTGGTGATCTCCGCCACGCGCAAATCGCGCAAGGTCTTGGCCGCCGATTCCACCGCCGCGCGCGCTGCATCTTCCCAGGATGTCGGGCTGGAACCAACAACTTCCACGATCTTGTAGACGGGATTCTCGTTCTTCGATTTCTTTGCCATGGTCGCCTCCGATGAAAATAGGTTTGGCTGAGTTGTGTATCAGCAAATCCATGATAGTCCAATCGCTTGAACCATGCAGGCGCACAGGCAAGAGTTGGCGCTGGCGGTGCGGCGAAGGGGTGTTTTGCCATCTCAGCCAGTGGTCTGCGTCGCCAGCGATGTGACCCTGTAGGGCCGGCTTCAGCCGGCCGGTATGGTCGGCGTTGTAGGGCCGGCTTCAGCCGGCCGAGAGGGATGGCGGACTGAAGTCCGCCCTACAGTCCGCCCAGTCTGCCCCACAATGGACCGGCTATTTCGCATGCGCTGCACAAGGCCGTTGAACTTGCCATGACCAGCGATAAGGCGTTAAATCCAGAACGCATTTATCTGGCCGTGGCTTATTTGGCATGCATGTCATCTCGTCGGCGGCATCGCATTTGGGGAAGGGAGAGCGTTCGTGAAGGGGGATACCGAAGTGGTGCTGATGATCGCTTTCTTTTTTGTCGGCTTTGCTGTCGCTTCGTTTCTCGCTGGATCGCACATGCCAACCACAGTTGGTGACATCGTTAATCCGCTAGCGACTTTAGTAGCTGCCTTCATGGGGGCATGGGCCGCCTTTCGACTACAGACAATTCAGAAGCGAGACGAGGAAAAGAGAACCCATATAGCTGCAGGTAATCGCGCGCTATCGACATTGATGCAGCAGGCTAACACGCTGAAGTTGTTCCAAAACGATTTCATTACCCCATTCAGAAATGATCCGGGTAGACAATTCGCAATCCAGCCCACGTTACCTTACCAAGAGGATGCGCTGCCATTTGATTTTCGATCACTTGATTTTCTTAGTCACCCGGAACAGCAACAGACACTGTTTGAACTTTCGATTGAAGAGAATCGATTTCGTGAGGCACTCAAAGCGATTAACACACGGTCACGTCATCACTTTGAAATCGTGCAACCTATGCTCATGGCAGCAGGGATTCAGGAAGGACGCGAGTACACCGTAGACCAGTTTCGTGCTGCGATTGGTGACCTTCATTACATACATCTTAAGCGCCTAACAGAAGCCGTCATAATCCATGTTGATCGAACTGTCGAGTCACTTTGCGCAATGAAAGATCGACTCAGGAAAGCTCTTCGTGAGGAGTGTCCCGAAGGGCGATTCTTAAATTTCGAGTTGTTGAATGAGCCACCACCATCAATCTTTTCCTCTCAAAGAGGCGGTCCTGCTCCGAATTAGTTCGCTATCTGGCGCCGATCCTGTTTGCCGAACTCCTGGTCGATGGGGCGCTCTCGGCCAGCCTGTACCGGCGCATGCGCGGCTTGCAGACGCGGCACTGGCTGGAAAGCGCGGTGCGGCGCACGCTGGTGCCGTTTGCCGTGACCGCGATTTCGCTTGGCGCGATCGGTTACGCTTTCGAGTGGTATGCGCCGCAGGCGCACACGCTGGGCGAAGTGGTCCAGCAATCGCGTACCTGATTACCATGAAGTCCAGCCGACCTCACTTCAATGGTCCCCTCCCCAGCCTCTTGAGGGCGAGGGAGATCGCGTCCGGCTGAACTTTGTGACCAATCGATCACCTGGAGTGCCTGTCGATGAGTTCATCTTCTTCCGTCACCAAGCTTCGATACGCCGATCTGCTCGCCGCATGCGAGTTTGTCAGCGCCGGCGGGGTTATCGACAGCGATGCCTATATCGATCGCGATACGGGAGCAATCCATTACGTGTCGTCCGAGTTCGATTTCGACGACGAGCTTCCGCCGGATCTCGAATCTTCCGATCGATACATCGCTGTTCCAAACAAGCACGACCTGGACCTCGGCCGCCACTTGGTGTTGTCTTTCATCGACCGGGAACTTCCGAACGACTATGGCACCGTGGCCGCCTTCTTCCGCAAGAAGGGCGCCTATGCTCGTTTCACGAATTTTCTGGAAACCCGCAGGCTGCTGCAGCGCTGGTACGACTTCCGGGCGCTCCGGACCGAGGAGGCCTTGCGCGAATGGTGCCGTGACAACGGGATCGCGATCGTCGATGAGGCATCGACCCGCGAGTGAGGTCTAAGGTCGTTGCACGTTTCCGGTTCGCTTGTCTGCTTCGCCGTATCGCCAGCACCAACTCTCGCCGTCCGCGGCCCCGTGAAGCCTAGCCGCCGGCGATGATCGGCACCAGTTGCACGCGGTCGCCGCTGTGCAGGGCCTTGGCGGATTCGCCGAAGAGCAGCATTTCGCCGTTGACCGTGACGTTCCAGGTGGGGTCGTCGAGTTGCTTGCGGGCTTCGGGCAGGTGGCGGCGCAGGGCGTCGCGCAGTTCGGCGACGTTGGCGACGGGCCGGTCGATGACGATGGACTTCTCGGGCGCGCCGGGCAGCGGCCGCGGCAGTTCGACGCGCAGGGCGAAGCCGGTGGCGGCCAGCGCCAGTTGCTGGTGCCAGTCGGCGCGCGGCACGCCTTCGGCATTGAGGCCGGTCAGTTCATAAAAGCGCGCCTTCATGGCGTCGAATTCCTTGCGCTCGATCTTCTCGCCCTTGAACGGTCCCGTGTCTATGCTTTCCTCGAACCAGCGTTTGGGCAGGGTGTCGTCCTTCGCGCGCAGGCCGAGGCGGAAATTCAGCAGGTGCTCGAGGCCGGTGATGTTGCGGCCGACCTCGTCGAGTTCTTCGGCCGTCACCGGCTGGCCGGTCATGGTGCTGAGCTGGGCGGCGAAGTCGCCGCAGTCGGGCAGGGTGGGCGAGTTGAACAGCTTGGTGTTGAAGCGGCACATGCCGACCGAGTCGCCGACGGCGAAGGTGTTCTCGCAGCGGCGCACGGCGATTTCCTTGCCTTCGTAGCTGGTCGGCTGCGGCGCCACGGTGCCGCCGTAGAGCTGGGTCTTGAACGCGGCGTCGTCATTGACGCGGGCATTGATTTCCAGCGTGACGCGGTTCCTCAGGTGATCCATGCCGCGCGTCGCGACCGAAAGGCCGAGGGCGAAGGCCTTGAGGATGCGTGCGTCATGCGGGTCGGACTGGAACAGGCCCTTGACCGCCATGCGGTATTCGAGCGCTGCCGGCGGGTACTTGCCGCGTTCGACGGCGCGCGCCGAATCGGCGATGGTGTCGCCGAAGCCTTCGCGCTTCGCGGTCATGAACAGCAGCTTTTCAATGGTTTCGTAATTGCCCCAGGACAGATCGAGGCCACCGGTGTGGCTGGCGTCGATGATGCCGCGCTGCCACAGCTCCATGGCCCAGGAGATCGCGCTGCCCGTCGAGGCGGAATCGAGGCCGAGGTCGTTGAGGATGTTGTTGAGGCGCAGGACGTGTTCGGGTTCGGAGAGGCCGATCATCGGGCCGAACTTGCCGACCGTGACGTACTCGGGGCCGTCGCCCTTGTCGTATTTGTCGAACTTTCCGTCGCCCTTGATGCCGTTGTAAGTGCGCAGCTTGTGATGATCGACGTCGGCCTGTGCCTTGTCGTAGCTGGCATTGCCCTTGAGCCCCATCAGCGCGGCGGAGCCCCAGCCGCCCTTGCCCTCGGGCGTCATGTCGTTCTGGTTGCGGCAATGCACGGGGCATTTGAAGCAGCCGTCCATGCCGGGCCGGTAGGGATCGAAATTGTCGGCGTCGAGCGATGCATGCCAGGCCGTGGTCTGGTTGTTCAGCGTGCCCAGCGCGCCGAGCACGCGCGAAGGCTTGTAGAGGAAGGGGGTGCCGACCTGCTTCAGCGCGTTCTTGATTACCGAGGTCGAGGTGATCTTCTTGCCGATCACCTTGTTGTGTTCCTTGAGCTGCTTCTGCAGCGGCGGGTCGCCGGGCTTGCCGGCGATCATGATGGCCTTGAGCTTGAGCGCACCCATCTTGGCGCCGCCGCCGCCGCGCGCCCAGATCGACTTGATGCCGCCCATGATGCCGCTGCACAGCGCCAGGTTCTCGCCGGCCGTGGTGATGCGTGCCAGCGCCATGTCCTTGCGCTCGGTGCAGTGGAAATCGCGCTCGATGGCGGCGGCGGTGTCGAGGTTGTCGAGGCCGACATAGGGCGCCGCGTCGAGGAATTCGACGCCCTCGCGCGAAATCTTCAGCAGCGTCCATTGCGGCGCCAGGCCGTGCAACACGATGTGGTCGTAGCCGAGGCGTTTGGTGAAGGCCGGAAAGTAGTCGCCGGCGCTGGAATCGAGGAAGGCGTCGCTGTCGGGCGAGCGGCTGGTGAAATTGCCGCGCGTCGCGGAAGGCATGTCGCCGGTCAGCGTGCCGGCGCCGAAGATCAGGGGAACGTCGGGATCGAGTGCGTTCTTTTCTTCATCGAGCAGGTTGTAGAGCAGCACCATGTTGGCGCCGCGGCCGCCGAGGAAGCTGCGCATGATTTCGGCGGGAAGGTACTTGCTGCGGGTTGCGCGGCGCTCCAGATCGACGAACAGCACGGCGCCCTGGGTCGGGTACTGCGGCGCGTCGTGCATGCGTGCGCACAACCGATCGATTTTGCTTCTGACGCTCATCGTCAACGCTCCATGGCCGTGGTCCGGCGATGGCGATTAGTATACGACGTCAATGATTGGAAGTCCATCATTATCGGCCGCGGCGGGGCCGGCCGGTGAAGCGACGAACCGGTCTCAGCGATGTTGCGGGAAGACTTTCTGCAGCAGCGCGATGAAGTTCGCGCGCTCGGCCTCGCTGAAGTTGTCCAGCAGGCGCTTTTCGTGCTGGGTGACCTGACGTTTCAGCTTGCGCAGCAGCGCGGTGCCGGCGGCGGTCAGGCGGATCGCATTGGAGCGGCGGTCATGCAGCGCCACCCGGCGTTCGACCAGGCCGCGCCGTTCGAGATTGTCGATGACCGTGACCACGGTCGAGCGATCCAGATGGGTGGCGCGGGCCAGTTCGCTTTGCTTGAGGTCGGGGTTGGCCTCGATGATCACCAGCACGCCGAACAGGCCCGGTGTGACATCCTCCTCGCCGGGGCCGTGGGCGAAATCGCGGAACAGGGCGATCTGGGCCATGCGCAACTGGTAGCCGACCAGCTCGGGCAGCAATCCATAGTCGATGGAGGATTTCTTCTTGGCGGCAGGAATGGCGGGCATGTCGTGGTCTGGTCAGTTCGGGAAGGTATGCGGATTTGCTGAATCCGCAGCCCGATTATGACCGCTGAAAATGCCGTGAGTCAAATAGTCGGAGCGCCAGCAACCCGGCGCCAACTTTTGGTGGCGGCGAGCCGGGAAGGGGCTATCGCCAGCAAGCTGGCTCCTACGTGGGGCACATCGGGGTTTCGTAGGAGCGAGCTTGCTCGCGATATTCATCTCGGTTCGCCCTACTCGAGCCTCACATGAAAGCGCTTGGCCTTCATCTCGAAGCGCGGCAGGAAATTGCGCGCGACATGATGCACGCGAGGACGGAAGGCCAGCATCGAATCCAGCTTGACGGCGATGTCGTGCACCACATCGGGATCGGCGCCTTCGCAGAGTTCGACCTCGATGTCCATCTCGTCCATCTGCTTGACCTTGTTCACCGTGATGCGAAATTCATCGACTTCGGTGAACTTGCGGATGATGTTCTCCACGCCGGCCGGGAAGACATTGACGCCGCGCACGGTGACCATGTCGTCGGCACGGCCGAGGACGCCGCCTTCGAATCGCATGAAGCTGCGGCCGCATTTGCAGCGGTCCAGGTTCGGCCGCACCAGGTCGCCGGTGCGGTAGCGGATCACCGGGAAGCCCCAGCGGCCGAGATTGGTGATCACCAGTTCGCCGCGCTCGCCCGGGGCTACGGCCTCGCCGGTCAGCGGGTCGATCACTTCGGCGATGTATTCGCTCTCGATCAGATGCGTGCCGCCGGGCTGCTCGGCGCATTCGAAGGAATGGGCGCCGACTTCCGAGGCGCCGGCATGGTCGAAGCACTTGGCGGTCCATGCGGCCTCGATGCGCTGCTTGGTGGCCGGTATGTTGGCGCCGGGTTCGCCGGCATGCACCGTGGACTTCATCGGGATCGACTTGATGTCGAAGCCGATTTCGTGGGCCACTTCGGCCAGGCGCAGGGCATAGGTCGGCGTGCAGCAGAGTATGGTCGCGCCGGCTTCGCGCATCAGTTCCAGGCGCTGCTGCGAATCGCGCCCGCCGCCCGGAATCATCACCGCGCCGATCTTGCGCGCACCTTCGACCGCGGCCCAGAAGCCGATGAAGGGGCCGAAGGCGAAGGCCATGAACAGGCGGTCGGAGGCCGTGACGCCCGCGCCGGCCAGCACGTGACCCCAGCAGCGGCCCCACCAGTCCCAGGACTCATGGGTGTCCATCACCTTGAGCGGCACGCCCGTCGTGCCGGAGGTTTGGTGCATGCGCACGTAGGCTTCGACCGGATAAGTCAGGTTGCTGCCGAAGGGACCGTCGGCGGCCTGGTCGTCCATCAACTCGCCCTTCTTGGTCATCGGCAGTTTGGCCAGATCGGCCAGCGTCCTGATGTCGGACGGCTGCACGCCGGCGGCCTGCCACTTGGCCGTATAGAACTTGTTGCGGCCCCACAGCTCGGCCATCATCTTTTGCAGCTTGTCCAGTTGCAGTGTCGCCAGTTGCTCGCGCGGCAGGGTTTCGGTCGCTTCGTCGAAAAATGTCATGTGAGTGTCACCGTCTGTGAGTGTGGCATTCGTGGCGCAAGGTAATCGGGCTTTTCAGCCGCCGGCGATGATCGGCACCAGGCGCACGCGATCGCCGCTGGCGATGCGCCTTGCGCCTTCGCCGGCGAGCACCATGTCGTCATTGACGGCGACATTCCAGGTGCTGTCGCTGAGGTCCGCGGCCGCTTCCGGCAGCTTGCGCAACAAGGCCCGGCGCAGTGCCGTGACGTCGCTCACCGGTTCGTCGATCACCACCGACTGTTCCGGTGCGCCCGGCAGCGCTTTCGGCAAATCGACGCGCACGGCAAAGCCGGTGATCAGGCGCGACAGCTTTTCGTGCCATTCGGCGGCCGGCAGGCCTTCGGCGTTGAGGCCGGTCAGCGCGTAGAAGCGCGCCTTCATGGCATCGAAAGCTTCGCGGTCGATCTTTTCCCCGGCAAACGGGCCTTCGGTCAGGGCTTCCTCGAACCAGCGGCGCGGCAGGGTGTCGTCCTTGGCGCGCAAGCCGAGGCGGAAGTTCAGCATGTGCTCGATGCCGGCAATGTTGCGCCCGATCTCGTCCATCTCGGCCTCGACAAAGCCCTGGCCGGTCAGCGCGCCGAGCTGCACGGCGAAGTCGGCGGGGTCGGGCAGGGACGGCGAGTTGAACAGCTTGGTGTTGAAACGGCACATGCCCACCGAGTCGCCCACCGCGTAGTTGTTCTCGCACTTCCTGACCGCGTATTCCTTGCCTTCGTAGCTGTTGGGCGCCGCCGAGACGACGCCGTTGTAGAGCGAGGCCTTGAGCGCCGGATCGTCGTTGATGCGGGCATTGATTTCCAGCGTCGGGCGGCTCCTCAGATGATCCATGCCGCGCGTGGCGACCGACAGGCTCAGGGCGAAGGCCTTGAGGATGCGCGCATCGTGCGGGTCGGACTGGAACAGGCCCTTGACCGTCAGGCGGTAGTCGAGCGCCTCTTGCGGGTACTTGCCGCGTTCCACGGCGCGCGCCGAATCGGCGATGGTGTCGCCGAAGCCTTCGCGCTTCGCGGTCATGAACAGCAACTGTTCGATCACCGGGTAATTGCCCCAGGTCAGGTCCAGCCCGCCGGTGTCCTGCTGCGTGATGATGCCGCGCTGGTAGAGCTCCATGGCCCAGGCGATGGAACTGCCCGCGGATGCCGAATCCAGTCCGAGGTCGTTGAGGATGTTGTTCAGGCGCAGCACCTGCTCCGGTTCGCTGATGCCGATCAGCGGACCGAACTTGCCCAGGGTGACGTACTCGGGACCGTCGCCCTTGTCGTACTGGTCGTACTTGCCGTCGTTGCGGATGCCGTTGTAGGTGCGCTCTTTGCCGTGCTCGACCTCGGCCTGCGCCTTGTCGTAGCTGGCGTTGCCGGTGAGGCCCTTGAGCGCCGCGGCGCCCCAGCCGCCGTGGCCTTCGGGGGTCATGTCGTTCTGGTTGCGGCAATGCACCGGGCACAGGTAGCAGCCGTCCATGCCGGGGCGGTAGGGATCGAAGTTGTCGGCATCCAACGTCGGCTTCCAGCTGGTCTCCTGGTGGTTCTTGGCGCCCAGCGCGCACAGCACGCGGCTGGGCTTGTAGAGGAAGGGCGTGCCGACCATTTTCAGGGCATTCTTGATCACGCTGGTGGTGATGATCTTCTTGCCGATCACCTTGTTGTACTTGGCCATCGGCTGCACCGGCTGCAGGTCCTTCGGCGCGCCGTGGATCATGATGCCCTTGAGCTTCAACGAACCCATCTTGGCGCCGCCGCCGCCGCGCGCCCAGATCGCCTTGATGCCGCCCATGATGCCGGCGCACAGCACCTGGTTCTCGCCGGCCGTGGTGATGCGGGCCAGCGCCATGTCTTCGCGCTCGACGCAGTTGAAGTCGCGCTCGATGGCTTTCGGCAGGGCCAGGTTGTCCAGGCCGACGTAGGGCGCGGCATCGACGAACTCGACGTTCTCGTAGGCAATCTTCAACAGCGTCCACGAGGGTGCGCAGCCGAACATGACGATGTGGTCATAGCCGTGGCAGCGCAGGAAGGACGGGAAGTAGTCGCCGCCGTTGGCGTCGAGGATCGCATCGGACTCCGGCGATATGCCGGTGAAGTTACCGCGCGTGGCCGAGGGCATGCTGCTGGTCAAGACGCCGGAACCGAAGATCAGCGGAATCTCGGGATCGAGCGCCGCCCGCTCTTCCTCGACCAGGTTGTAGAGCAGCCACATGTTGGCGCCGCGCCCGCCGAGGAAGTTCTTCAGCACCTCCAGCGGCAGGTATTTACGGAGCGTCTTGCGCTGTTCCAGATCGACGAAGAGCACGGCGCCCTGCGAGTTGTACTGCGGCGTGTCGTGCATGCGGGCGACGAGTCGCTCCAGCTTGTTCCTGATACCCATTTGCTTGGCTCCTGTGTTGGTTTGGTCAGGCGGCTCTCGGGCGGCTCTCGGGCGGCCCTCAGGCGGCTTTGAGTGCCTGCAGGCGTTCGTACTTGGCCTGAAGTTCGTCCTTGCTTTCCTTGTGGTCGGGGTCGGGCACGCAGGCACGCACCGGACAGACCTTGACGCACTGGGATACGGCGTGGTGGCCGACGCATTCCGTGCACAGATCCGGATTGATGGTGAAGATGTCCTCGCCGGCCGTGATTGCCTTGTTCGGGCAGGCGGCCAGGCAGACGTCGCAGGCGATGCAAAGGTCGTTGATCAGAAGTGCCATGGGGTGTTCTCCTCGATTGCGGTATGAATTGAAGGGGTGCGGCTATTCCTGGCACAGCGGCGGGTCGGGATCCTCGGCCCCTTGCGCGTCGCCGGGGCCGCATTCGGCCAGCCAGGTTTCGAGCCAGCCGATGTGCTCCTGTTCTTCGGCGGCAAACTCGCGCGCCAGCTTCTGCACGTCCGGGTCGGTCGCGCTTTGCGCAATGCCGGCATAGAACTCCGCCGCCCTGCGCTCATGCTCGAAGGCGAGCAGGATGGCTTCCCGCACCGACAGCTGGTAATGCACCTTGGTGAAGTCGATGACTTCCGGGCTTTCGCTGTGGCGCCACTTGAAATCCCAGGGCGCGATGTGCGGCAGCTCGACCTTGCCGCACATCTCGGTCAGATCGCCCAGATGCGCCTTCTCGGCCTGTTCCAGGCGCCGGAAGATCGCCGCGACTGCGGTCCGGCGATGGACTTCCATCTGGTCGGCGAGTTCGCCATAGCGCTCGGCGGCCTCGGACTCCATGGCCAGCGCATGGGCCAGGAGTACGGGCAGGGTGTTGATGGCGTCGAGGTTTTGCGGATCGTCGCTCATAGCGCAAACCTGGCTTCGAGTTCGGTCACCGAGCCGTTGGTGTTTTCGAATTCGGGACGGAACGGCGGGCGCGAGCCCTTGTACAGCACCTTGCCGACGTTGAAACCGTCGTCGGTCATCAGGCGCCGCGCGGCGCGCGCGGCATCGTCGGTGTAGTCGACCACGGCGGTGCGCACGGTGTCGCGCCATTCGGCCTGTTCGGGGCGGAAGGTGACGCAGGGGCTCAACACCTGGACCAGCGAGAAACCCGGATGCTGGATCGCTTCGACGATGATCCTGGCCATGTTGACCGGGTCGCTGGAGGATACGCGGGCGATGAAATTCGCGCCCGAGGCGAGGCCGACGACCAGCGGCTGGAAGGGATTGATGCCGGTGCCTTCCGGCGTCAGCTTGCTGCCTTCCCAGTCGGGCGCGGTGGTCGGCGAGGCCTGGCCCTTGGTCATGCCATAGACCTGGTTGTCCATGACGATGTAGGTCAGGTCGACATTGCGCCGGCAGGCGTGCAGGAAATGGTTGCCGCCGATCGAGAAGCCGTCGCCGTCGCCGCCGGTGACCAGCACCGTCAGGTCCGGGCGGGCGAGCTTCAAGCCGGTGGCCACCGGCAGGGCGCGGCCATGTACGCCGTGAAAGCCATAGACGCTGGTGTAGGCGGGTATGCGCGAGGAACAGCCGATGCCGGAGACGACGGCGACCTCTTCGGGCGGCAGGGCGAGTTCGGCCAGGGCGCGGGTAATGGCGTTGAGCACGGTGTAGTCGCCGCAGCCCGGACACCAGATCGGTTTCAGCTCGGACTTGTAGTCCTTGGCCGCGTATTTCTTCTTCTGCGCACAGCTTTCCATCACGCGCTCCCTGCATTGAGTTGGTTCAGTTGTTCCAGGATCTGCTTCGGGCCGAAGGCCAGCGGGCCGCCGTGGTGCAGCGAAACGGTCTTTGCCGGCAGCTCGTAGAAGGCGCGCAACATGCGGTAGAACTGGCCGCTGTGCGACTGCTCGACGACCACCGCGCGCTTGATGCCGGCGAGCGCTGCGGCCATCTTCTCCGGCTGCACCGGCGCGATCAGGCGCAGCGAGATCAGGCGCGCGCGGCCGCCGGCGGCGGCGTAGCGGCGCAGCGCTTCGCGCGCCGGGCCGGTGGAGGAGCCCCAGGTGATGATCGCCGTGTCGCCAGCGCCAACTTCCGAATCCTCGATGTCGGCCCAGTGGTCGCCGTAGTTGAACTGGGTCAGCTTGCGGCTGCGCTTGTCCATCTGCGCCTGGTGGTCGGAAGCCTGCGAGGACGGCGTGCCGAACTCGTTGTGCTCCAGGCCGTCGGCGGTGTGGGTCAGGCCCGGCGTGCCGGGAATGGCCATCGGCGAAACGCCGGAGGCGGTCATTGCGTAGCGCTTGTAGCGTTCGCCGGCGACGGCGGGGACGGCGGCGGGGGCGGATGCGGCGGTTGCCACCAGGCGCTGGCCGATGAAGGCCAGCTCGGCCGGCTTGGGCACGATGGCGCGGGCCTGGCCCATGGCCTGGTCGGTGAGCACCAGGGCGGGGGCCTGCATGGCCTCGGCCAGATGCACGGCCCACTGCGTGGTGAACAGGCAGTCGGGCACCGAGTTGGCGGCGACCACGATATGCGGCGCGTCGCCGTGCAGGCCGTAGACCGCGATGTTGAGGTCGCTCTGTTCCGACTTGGTGGCGATGCCGGTCGAGGGCCCGACGCGCATCACGTCCACCACCACCAGTGGCACCTCGGCGGCGACGGCGAGGCCCAGCGATTCGATCATCAAGGAGAGGCCGGGGCCGGAGGTGGCGGTCATCGCCGGCACGCCGCCGTAGGAGGCGCCGATGATCTGGTTGATCGAGGCCAGTTCGTCCTCGGCCTGCACCAGCATGCCGCCGACCTTGGCCAGGGACGGCGCCAGCCATTCCAGCACCTCGGTGGCGGGAGTGATCGGGTAGGCGGCGACGAAGCGCACGCCGCCGCGGATCACGCCAAGGCCCGTGGCCTCGTTGCCGGTGATGCTCCAGCGCGGTTCTATTGCGGCGGCAACCGATGTTGCCACCGTCGGCAGCTTCGGAATCGCCGGCAGGTCGGCGGCGGCGGCAAAGCCGGCGTGGAACGCGGCCATGCTGGCGTCGATCGCGGCCTGGCCCTTGCGCTTCAGGGTCTTTTCGACCACGGCCTGCATGGCTTCCGGCGGCAGGCCGATCAGGCCGGCAATGGCGCCCAGCGCCACCATGTTGGGGCGGCCGTTCTCGATCTTGCCGGCAATCTCGGTCATGGCCAGCGCGGCCTGCCGCGGGCGGCCGGCGAGCAGGGCGGCCGGTGCATCGCCGTGGGCCGGATCGCCGACGATCAGGCTCTCGGCAACCAGCGGAATCTCCGCCGAGAAGCGAGCAATGTTGTCCCAATCGATGGCCATCAGCAGATGGAAGCTGTCGTCGTGCGACATGATCGGCTCGGTGGCGAAACGCAGCATCGCGGCGGCTTCGCCGCCACGAATCTGCGGCCCCGAGGAACGACTCATCAGGGCATACCAGCCGGCCTGGGCCGCCGCGTCAAGCAGCAGCGAGCCGGCCGTAACGACGCCCGCGCCGCCGCTGCCGGCGATGACGAGCGAGACACTTTTGATTGTCACGAGCTTCCTCCTCCTGTCGAATTTCGCCGCGGTTTGATCCGCCTGCAGTTCGTTGAACCCTAATTAGATCAGGGCTAAATAACCCTACTGTCAGGAGAGAATAAACGCAAGAAAGGTGGAAGTCAAATCATTTGTGGTCCATCATAAAACGCTGATGCAGGTCGCCGTGTCGGACTCTGTCTGCCGGGAATTTCGCTGCGCGAGCCGGCAAGCGCCAACTCTTGCGTAAGGCAAGTCGTGCGAGGTGGCTTGAACCTGAAAATCTCAATTCAATCCGCAGATGACGCAGATTGCGCAGATTACGCTGAGCGCAGTGGCCAGTGCCCACGGCGCACCTCGGAGGTGGTACGACCCGACCAAGCAACGCCCTGATCCATCTGCGTCAATCGGCAAAATCTGCGGATCAAATGCTTTTTGCAAATTCAATCAACTCAAGTCTGCAGGAAATCGTGGCTGTTGCCGTCGAGCACCAGGCAGGTCAGCACGCCGCTGCGGTAGGCGCCGGTGTCGATGCCGATGCGGTTGTGGCGGACTTCGGGTTGGGCGCTGATGCTGTGGCCATGGACAATCATCGCGCCATGCTCCAGATCCGAATCGAGAAAGGACCTGCGGATCCACATGCAGTCGTGGTCGCGTTGTTGCGCCAGCGGCACGCCGGGGCGCACGCCGCCATGGACGAAACAGTAGTCGCCGGCGCGGTGGCTGACGCGCAGGGAACTGAAGAACGCCAGGTCCTCCCGCGGCAAGGCTGCCGCAAAGCGCTCGCGCAGCGCGATCACGCTGGCGTCGTCGCGCGCCCGGCGGTCGGCGATCGCCACGCCGTAGTCGGCCAGGGTGTCGAGTCCGTCGTAGTCGAACCAATGCCGGCCTGCATCGTTTTCGCCGCCGAGAAAACGCAGCAGCAGGTCTTCGTGGTTGCCCCTGAGCCATACCGGCTCGAATCCTGGCGGCTGCCATTTCTGTACACGCGCCACCACCCCGCGCGAATCCGCGCCGCGGCTGACATAGTCGCCGAGATAGACCAGCAGCTTGCGCGCCGCCGCGCGCCGCCGTGCGTCCGCCGCGATGCGCTCGTGCAGCGCCGCCAGCAGGTCGAGCCGGCCGTGGATGTCGCCGATGGCGTAGATGACCGTATCCGGCGGCGTTTGCCTGCTCATTGAGCGAGGCTCAGGCGAAGTCGCGCATCTCGGCATACACCGCGTGTTCCATCCTGAGCATGGCCTCGCGCTTATCCGCCGGCCATTCATAGCCCAGCGCGGTGGTGCCGACGCCGGGCCAGGATTGGTCCTTGGACGCCACCACGGCCATTTCCCAGAGCATGACCGAGGCCGGTGCCGCGGCTTCGATGCGATCCTTGATGCGGCGCGCCTTGCCCTTGACCAGGAAACTGATGTCGCCCGGGCCGATGACCTGGATCGCCACCTGGCCGCTGCGCTGCAGGTTTTTCATGGACGAACTGCCGAGGTCGACGCCGAAGCGCAGGCGCATGGCATCCATCGCCACGACCCAGGTATAGGCGGAACCCGCATAGCCGTCGCTGCCCGTGGTCAGCATCAGCGCCGGTGCGCCGGGGCGCAGGTAGTCGATCAGCCTTGGCGCGAGGACGGGACCGCTGTGAGCCAATTCGCTGCCCTCCATTTTCGATCAGCCGCCGGCCGTCCGCCATGGTGCGGTGACGTCGAGGATCACCTGGTGCAGCCAGCGGTCTGTGGCGCTGCCGGCGGTCGGCGACGGCTGCAGCGGTACGCGCCCGTGGTCGAACAGCGCCACCTCGGCCGCGTCGTCGCCGGCGAGCGGGCGGCCGCCGGTCGAATGGGCGCGATAGGCGACGATCAGCACATCGACGTCGGCTTGCGAATACACGCCGGACAGTCCGTCCAGCGCGATTTCCAGGCCGCACTCCTCGCGCGCCTCGCGTTGCACCGCCTCGGGCACCGATTCGCCGCTTTCGACGTAGCCGGCCGGCGGCGCCCAGTAGCCGGCGAGCGGCGGGTCGCGGCGCAGGATCAGCACCAACTGCCGCTCGTGCTCGATCACGGCCATGCCGACGGGCGCCGGGTTGCGCCAGGCGATGAAGCCGCAAGCCGGGCATTGTTCGCGCTGGCGTCCGCCGATGCCGGCATACGCCATGCGCGTTCCGCACTGGCTGCAATGTCGCGCGCTCATGCGGCGCTCCGGCGTTTCATCCGGCCCACGCCGCGGCGCTACTGCGACTTCTTGGCGCGTTCGCGCTCTTCATTGCCGGTCCAGCGCTTGAACAGGTCCAGTTCGACGCCCAGATCGAACTGGTCGAGCGCCTTGTTGACCGACTGGTTGATGATGTCGTCGAGCGTCTTCGGCTGGTGGTAGAAGGCCGGCAGCGGCGGCACCAGCACGGCGCCGATCTCGGTGACCTGGGTCATCAGGCGCAGGTGGCCGAGGTGCAGCGGCGTCTCGCGGATCATCAGCACCAGCTTGCGCCGTTCTTTCAGCGTGACGTCGGCGGCGCGGATCAGCAGGTTGGTGTTGAAGGAATTGGCCAGCGCCGACAGCGTCTTGATCGAACACGGCGCGATCACCATGCCGTGGTGCCGGAACGAACCCGACGAAATGCAGGCGCCGACGTCGTTCACATCGTGCACCTGGGTGGCCAGTTTTTTGACCGCATCTATCGTGTAGTCGGTTTCATAGACGATCGTGCGCTTGGCGGAATCCGACATCACCAGATGGGTTTCGACGCCGACCTGCTGCAGCACCTCCAGTATCCTCAAGCCGTAGATGGCGCCGCTCGCGCCCGAGATGCCGACTACCAGTTTCATGCTCTTGTCCTTGCGTCAGATTGGGGTCCGCGGGGTTCGCAATGCGGCCGGCCGGTATCGCCGTGCCGCCAGCGCCGACTCTTGCGGATGGCGGCCACATTGTTTCACGGCTGCCGCTGCTTGTCAGTGTCCGCCGCCTGCTGGCCCGGCCTGACAGGCTTCGCCATGCTGCACCTCGGTCGCTTCGAGGACCGGGAAGCCGGCAGCTTCCAGAGCGGCGGCAACGTCCTGCCCGGCATCGGCATGGAAGCGCAGGATGACCTTTTTTTCCGGATAGCCCCATTCCGTGTGCTCCTCCTGGCGTCCGACCGGGTACACGGCCTGCAATACCGCCCCCGCGGCTTCGACCACATCGACGATCCGACCGAGCACGCCGGGCCCGAGGCGCACGGGCGCCAGCGTGACGCCGCTGCGGCGCTCCCAGGCGCCCAGGCAATGGGCCGCCAACTGGAATATTTCGTTGGCGGAAATGACGCCCACCACCTGGTCTGTTTCCATGACCGGAAGCTGCGCCACGCCGAGTTCCCGTGCCTTCAGCAGGCAATGCTCCATGGTGTCGCCGGCCCCGATCGTTGCCGGGTTGCGCACCATGATGTCGCGCACCTTGAGGCGGGTGACGAAGAAGTTGAACTCGTCGGTGCTCTGCGTGCGCAGTACGAAGTGTCCCATGCGCAGCAGGTTGGCCCGCGTCACCAGCCCGCGCAGCTTGCCGTTGTCGACGACCGGCAGGGCGTGCAGATTGTTTTCGCTGATGATCCGTTTGGCCTCCGACACCAGCGTGTCGCTCGAAATGATCGTCGGGTTGGCCTGCATCCAGTTGCGCACCATCATGGCTGTGTCTCCTTATTTCTTCTGTTGCTGCAGGCGGACGAATTCGTCGACTGCCGCACGGGCGAATTCCGGGGTGTAAAGATGCAGCGGCAGCTCCTTGACCCGCGTGGGATCGTCGAGCTTTTCCTTGAGCCGGGCGACGAAGGCGGCATCGGCCACCGGGTCGTAGATCGGCCGCCCTTCCTTGTCCAGCGAGGACCAGCCCTTGAGCGGCACGAGGAAAGTCCATGGTCCCTTGGCGCGGTTGAGCCGCTCGGCGATCACGTCGGCGGCCTGGCGCAGTTCCTCGGCGGTGGTGCGCACCTGGACGCGCAGCGCGTCCTGCACGTACTGCACGCGGTCCTTGGTCCGTTCCAGCATGTCGGCGCGGCCGCCGTAGGAAAGGATGTCGAGGCCGCAGGGCGCCAGCACCATCGGAATGCCGGTTTCCACGGCGGCCATCAGCCGGTCCGGTCCGGGATCGCGGTTGCCCTTGAACAGATGTTCCATGATGCCGCCGATGCAGATGTCGAGCACGCCGTGAAAGGCGCCGTCGCGGATCATTTCCTCCATCGCCTTGTCGCCCTTGCCCTGGGCGTGGCAGACGATGGCCGTGAAGCCCGCTTCCTCCAGCATGGCCAGCGCCGACTGCACCGCCATCTCGCCGAAGCCGAAGGAGGAGATGGCGACACAGGGCTTGTCGAAAACGATGTTCGTGCCCTGCGTCATCTCGACCATGCCGCAAATGGCGCCGACCGCGTTGATGATCTGCGCACGCAGCAAGGGATTCATCTTGACGATGTCGAGCACCGTGTGATGCATGGTGATGTCGCGCGTGCCGACGTACTTGTCGATGTAGGCGGGGTGCGCCGCCATGGGCGAAGCCATCAGCTTGGGCATGCCGAAGGGAAGCTGCTTCATGATCGAGGTGGCGACCAGGGTCGCGGTGCCGCCGCCGATGCCGATGATGCCGTGCACCTTACCCTCCGCCAGTAGATCCTGGACGATCGCCGCGGCGCCCATGATCTGGTTGTTGGTGGCCGTGTCGCGGTCGGAGCGGTACTTCTCGCGCACCACGTCGATAGTCAGGCCGCCGCGCGCGGCGACGTCCTCGGTGCGGATGTCGCCGGGAAAGGGCGGTGGCTCTTCCATGCTGAAATCGAGCAGGATCGGCTGGTGGCCGCGGTCGGCAATCAGTTGCTTGACGAAGACGATGTCTTCGCCACGGGTGTCCAGGTTGCAGACGATGACAATGCCTTTTTTGGAATTCATGTTCTCAGTCTGATTGCGGCGCCGGCAGGCGGTTTCGCCTGCCGGCGCCGGTTCTTCACTTGCCGCTCTTGGCCTTCTTCACTTCGGGCTTGGTCAGCCGGTTGATCATGCCGGCCACCGGACTGGTTCCCGCGAAGCCGTACTCGTTCCAGCGGTCCGAGACTTTCTGCAATACCGTGCGGTCCATGAAGATCTCGTTGGGCTTGTCGGTCCACTCGTAAGGCGTGCAGGCATCGAGGATGATGCGGCTGGTGATGTCGCGTGCATTGATTGGTAAGCCCGGATCGAGCGGCGTGGAGCGGCCGCGGTCGATGATCTGCGCCGAACGCTTGGGATCGAAGCGGGTGGCCAGCGCCCACCAGACGCGATCCCAGTCGTCGGCCTCGATGTCGTGATCGACGACGATGACGCCCTTGACCCCGTAGTGGCCGGTGGTGGTGGCGATCACGGCATTGCCGACGTGGTTGGAATGCCCCGGATACATCTGCTTGACCGAGACCACGACCCAGAAACGGCCGCAGGCTTCGGGCGGGATATATACGCTCTGGATGCCCGGCACCTTCATGGTTTCGAGGTCATGCCAGAGCGTCGCGGTGCGGTTCAGCGACTGGATCATGTGGATGTCGTTGATCGGCTTGCCGACGGTCGTCGCCCACATCACCGGCTTGTTGCGATGCAGGATGCGTGCGATGCGCAGCACCGGCTTGGGATAGTCCTTGCCCTTGTTGCCCGAGTAGTAACCGGTGTATTCGCCGAAAGGGCCCTCGTCCATCAATTCGTTGGGGTCGATCCAGCCTTCGGCGATGATCTCGGCATTGGCCGGCAGGGTCAGTCCGGTCAGTTCCGACTTGAACACCTTGACCGGCTTGCCGCGCAGCGAGCCGGCCACTTCGTATTCATCCACTTGGGCGCTGACCAGGGTCGAGCCGGCGAGGAACAGCACCGGATCGGTGCCGACCACGTAGGCGGCCGGCATCAGTTCGCCGCGCTCCTGGTACTTCTTCATGTGCATGTCGCCATGCTTGCCCTTGATGATCTGCGAGCCGAGGATGTTCTTGCCCAGCACCTGGGCGCGGTAAGTGCCCAGATTGGTCCAGCCGGTGTCCGGGTCCTGGGTCACCAGAAAGCCGGAGGTGACGAAAAAGCGCCCGCCGTCGTCGGGATAGAACCAGGGCGAGGGGAACATCTCGATATCGACGGCATCGCCCTCGATGATGTTCTCCTTCACTTCGGGATTGTCCACAAACTCCGGCTTGACCATGGTCTTGGTGGTCAGTTCCATCCACTTCTTCGCCAGTTGGCTCATCGACAGCGAGGGATCCTGCTCCAGCGCGATGGCCAGCCGCCGCGAGGTGGTGAAGGCGCTGGTGAACACCGGAATGTCATAGCCCTTGACGTTTTCATAGAGCAGGGCCGGTCCCTTCTGTTCCTCGTTGACCTTCGAGACGTGGCACAGCTCGAATTTCCAGTCCACCTCGGTCTTGACGCGATGCAACTCGCCGTTGAGATCGAGGGCGGCGATGTAGCTGCGGATATCGTCGATGGGTTTTGCTTTCGCTGGTGCTTTCATGTGCGCTCCGTAGTAGTTCAGGTGTTGTGGGTGAAATCGAATCGTTGTTCGGTGGCTTGTCCTGCCGGATTGGTTCAGCTGACTTTCTTGCCGGTCAGCAGGCTGGTAAGGATGTAATCCATCGCCGAAGCGCTGCCGGCGGACACCGGCTCCCGCTGCTTGTCGCTCCAGATGGTTTCCGGCCGCGCCTGAAGGATGAAAATGTTGCCGCCGGCCGGCAGATCCTTGTCGATGGCCCACTCGATGTCCATCGGCCGGCCGTAGTGTTTTTCGATCTGCTTGCCCATCCAGGCCAACTCGGTGATCTCATCGTCGATGATCGACTGCACGTTCTGGCGCTCGAACGGCACCTCGGTGGCGACCGACTTCTGCTCGCGCAGATCGACCGTGTAGCAGACGGTCTTGTTGGATATGGTGCGCTCCAGGATGTCGAGCGCGACCTTGTTGACCACGAAGTGGTCGGGCGTTACCTCGCCGGAGACCACCGACTCGCCGAAGCCGAAATTCGAGTCGATGACGATCACCGAGCGGTCGCCGTTGGTGGGATGGATGGTGAACATCACGCCGGCGGTGAAGGAATTGGTCATTTTCTGGATGCCGACGCTGATCGCCACCTGCTCGTGGGGGAAACCCATTTTTACGCGATAGGCGATGGCGCGGCCGGTGTACAGGCTGGAGATGCAGCGCCGCACGTGGTGCATCACGTCGTCGATGCCGCGGATCCACAGATAAGTGTCCTGCTGACCCGCAAAACTTGCGCCGGGCAGGTCCTCGGCCGTGGCGCTGGAACGCACCGCGACCGGGACCGCCGGAACGCCACAACGTACCGACAGCTTGCGATAGGACTCGGCAATCAAATCCTCCAGCTCGATGGAGATCGGGCGCGATTCGATCATCTCGCGGATGATGCGGGAGGCTTCCTCCAGCTTGTCCATGTCCTGGTGATCGAGGCCCTTGAGCAGGCCATTCACTTCGGACAGGATGCCGGCGTCGCGCATGAACTGCGCATAGCCCTGTGTCGTCAGGGCAAAACCCGGCGGCACGCGCACTCCTGCATTGATGAGTTCTCCGAGCGAGGAGCATTTACCCCCCACCAGAGCCACGGAGTCCTTGTTGACCTCCTCGAACCAGCACACTAATGGCGTGGTGTCATTCATTCCAGCCTCCCTGCGAGCCTCTTCGATTGCCAAAATGCTGCCCATGGTCGGTACCCTTTACTGCCGTCTCAGCGCGTGATGGTGATCGAACCCGACGAACCGTCGACCCGCAGCATCATTCCGGTCTTGATCACCTTGGTCGCGTGCCCGGTACCCACCACCGCCGGCATGCCGTATTCGCGGCAGACGATCGCGGCGTGGCTCATGACCCCGCCGACGTCGGTGACGCAGGCATTGATCTTGGCGAAGGCCGGCGCCCAGGACGGCGAGGTGGTCGGCGCGACGAGAATCTCGCCTTCCTGCAGGTCGCGGATGTCCTGCGCGCTGCGGCAGACGCGCGCCTTGCCCTCGACGATGCCGGGACTGCCGGCAAAGCCCTTGAGCTCGGTGATGCTGTCGGGATCGCCGGCATCCTGCACCGAGGCCCAGTCGGCCAGCGACTTGTTGGTGACGCCCCAGAGCACGATGGTGAAGGGCTCCTGGATCACCTCGGGCGCGATGCCGATCGCAGGCGGCGCGCTCCACTGGCGGAACTTCTCCATGACGCCCTTGCGCCACTCGATTTCCGGCGGCCAGGTGAAGGTGCCGCGCGGCTTGACGCCGGTGGCCCAGGCGGTGACGACGTCCCACAAGGCCTGCTTGATCTCGTCGCGGCGCATGTACCAGATGTCCTCGATGTCGTTGATCATGCCGTGATCCTTCATGATCGCCGCGACTTCGCGCATCTTGTTCCAGAACACCGAGTGGAACCAGTGCTCGACGTAGAACAGGTGGTTCTCGACATAGGGGAACACGGTCTTGGCGCAGCCCAGCAGCTCGTCGAACTGCTTGAGGTCGGCTTCGTTGGTGATCAGCGCGCGGTACTCGGCGGTTATGCGGTCGCGTTCGGCGCGCACGGCCTCGACCGGACGGTCGATGCTGACGCCGGCCTTGATCTTGCCGATGTAGGTCTGGATGCCGGACAGCGGGATGTCGAGCGTGTCGTTCCAGCTGCGGTCGGTATGGAACCAGCCGGTGCCGGTGGAGATGTTGAACCACGGATAGCGGGCCTTCTCGAAGGCGGCCAGCCATTCCGCGCCCTTGGGCAGCTTCTCGACCGCCAGCTTGACGGCGACCCAGTCGCGGTTGCCGACCACGGCCTGGTCGACGCCCATGGCCACGGCCTTCTTCGCCAGTTCCTTGAGCTCGTCATCCGGCTTGTACATGATCACGTCGATGCCCGAGATCATCTGCGTGATGCGCTGCAGCGGGATGCTGGGGAACAGCTTCTGCGTGAAGTCCATGAAGAAGACGTAGGCCGCATAGCCGAGGTTGAGGAACTCGAAGTGGTACTGCCAGCACTTGATGCCGAGGTTGATCAAGTCGTCGTAGTTCTTGATCAGGTGGTAGCCCTTGGACTCGCCGATGGCGTCCGTCACCACCGAGATATCCTCGAGGTCCGGCAGGGGCGAGATCTGCAGGTCTTCCAGCTCCTTGATGGTGGCCTCCATCTTGGTCTTCCACTTGGCTTCCAGCGCGTCCCAGTTCTTGTAGTAGTAACCGGCGCGCTCCATGAAGTTGGGCACGCGGCTGCCGATTTCGGCGCCATCCTTGACCGGCACCGGCGAGATGTAGACGTAGCCGTTGATCATGCGGTGGTCGACGCCGCGCACCGGCGGCACCTGGAAGATGCGGTTGTTGAACTGCGACAGGGCGAGGAACCAGGCTTCGTCCCAGATCGTGTCGAAGGGATACAGCGGCTCCGGGTAGTGCAATCCGTCGTAGAACCAGAATGTCTCCTTTTCGTACTGGTTGCGTTCCGGATCGTCGGTGACGAACTGGTACTGGTACGGGTACATCCTTTCCCAGCCTTCGGTGCCTGGAATCGTGGCGGCTTTTACGTCGTGCGGAACTGGAAACTTCATTGAATGTCTCCTTCTGTAATTTTTTGAATTTCGGATTGTTTGGTCCCGGTCGGATGCCCGGAGCAAGCGATGTAACGCAAGCCACGGGCCAGCCGCGATGGCGCGGTGCAATATGCGGGGGGAGGTCGGCGGGTTGCGACGCGATCGGAACCGACTAAAAAAGCCGATTCAGCGCCTTGCGCGCCTGCAGCAAAAATGACGTGGGCAAGTCCGCGGAAGGGGGCTTGCAGGGCCGCGGACGAAAATCGACCCTTGATCATTTGATCAAATTCCACGTTGCCAGTCGGGGTTTTTGATGTTTCGAGCAATAGCCGGAATCGCGACCGCCGCCGGCGGGAAAATGATTGTTTGACATCCATCAAGGCTGCGTTCACGATCAGGCATTGAATGGGCGGATTGAGGAGTAGACAGAGTGAGAGTGAGGCCATGACCAAGCTCCGCAGTGTCGGGCGTACCAGCAGTTCGAGCAGCGAGGATTTGCGCGCCCGCGTGCATTTTTGTGCCGAAACCGGACAGATCTGGTTGCACGAGCACCGCATGCTGCTGGTGCATGCCGAGGCGCAGGCCGCCTTGCGCAAGGAACTGATCGACACCCTGGGCATGGACCGCGCGCGCGGCTTGCTGACGCGCATGGGCTACGCCTCCGGCGTGCGCGACGCCGAGCTGGCGCGCACCCGCGCCGAGGATTCGAGCGATCTCGACGCCTTCATGACCGGCCCGCAACTGCACACCCTGGAAGGCATCGTGCGCGCGACCCCGGTCAAGGTGGAGCTGAATCGCCACACCGGGCAGTTCTACGCCGAGATCCTCTGGGAGCATTCCTGGGAAGGACAGTGGCATCGCCACCATTACGGCATCCACAGCGAGCCGGTGTGCTGGACCCAGATTGGCTATGCCTGCGGCTATACCTCAGCCTTCATGGGTCGCACCATCCTCTACAAGGAGGTCGAGTGCACCGGCATGGGCCACAACAATTGCCGCATCATCGGCAAGCCGGCCGAGGAATGGGACGACGCCGCCCTGCAGATGCGCTACTTCAACAGCGAGTCGATCGCCGACCAACTGATCGACCTGCAGACCCAGGTGGTGCAACTGCGTTCCTCGATCGGCGACCGCGACCAGTTGCCCGAGGACGTCACCGGCGCTTCGCCGGGATTTCGCGCCGCCTATGCGCTGCTCAAGCAGGCCGCCGGCAGCCACATCAGCGTCCTGCTGCGCGGCGAGACCGGCGTCGGCAAGGAAGTCTTCGCGCGCAGCCTGCACGAAATGAGCTCGCGCAGCGGCAAATCCTTCGTCGCCGTGAACTGCGCGGCGATTCCGCACGAGCTGGTCGAATCCGAACTCTTCGGCGTCGAGAAGGGCGCCTTCACCGGCGCCCTGGTTTCGCGCCCGGGGCGTTTCGAGCGCGCCGACGGCGGCACGCTGTTCCTCGACGAGATCGGCGACCTGCCGGCGTCGGCCCAGGCCAAGCTGTTGCGCGTGCTGCAGGAAGGCGAGATCGAACGCCTAGGCGACCAGAAGACGCGCAAGATCAATGTGCGGCTGGTCGCCGCCACCAATGCCAACCTGCAGCAACTGGTCAAGGAAGGGCGTTTCCGTTCCGACCTCTACTACCGCCTCAACGCCTACCAGATCGTGATTCCGCCGCTGCGCGAGCGCAAGCAGGACATACCGCTGCTGTCCAAGCATTTCCTGGCCAAGCACAGCGCGATCCACGGCAAGAAGCTGCGCGGCTTCACAGACAAGGCCAAGCGCGCCTTGCTCGGCTACCCGTGGCCGGGCAACATCCGCGAACTGCAGAATGCCGTCGAGCGTGGCGTGATTCTCGCGCCCAGCGGCACGCGCATCGAGGTCGGCCATCTGTTCATGTCATGCAACGACGACCAGCCGCATGAATTCGGGCTCGACCCCACCGGCGGCCTCGACATCAACTGCTGGGAAACCGGCAAGGACCTGCGCGAGGCGGTGTTCAACGGCTCGCTGACGCTGGACCAGGTCGAAGCCATGCTGCTCGAAACCGCCGTCGACAAGGCGCGCGGCAACCTGTCTTCCGCCGCGCGCATGCTCGGCCTGACCCGGCCGCAGATCGCCTATCGCCTCAAGCGCCTGCACGAAGGCAAGGAAGGCGCCGACGATTTCGGCCCCGCATCCCTCGACCCGACGCAGGCAGGCGCGGCCTGATGCCCACGGCATTGCCGCAGCCGCTGGCCGACTACCTCGCCGGCCACCATGTCATGACCCTGGCCACCCACGGCGCCGCAGGCCCCTGGGCGGCGGCCGTGTTCTACGCCAGCGAAGGGGCGTCGCTGATCTTCCTGTCTTCGCCGACCACGCGCCACTGCCAGAACCTGGCGCTCGATCCGCGCTGTGCGGCGACGATCCAGGAGGACTACAGTGACTGGGCACAGATCAAGGGCATCCAGCTCGAAGGCCGCGTCGTCGAACTGCAGGGCGAGGACGAAAAGCGCGCCCAGCGGCTCTATGGCGAAAAGTTTCCCATCGTCGGCCCGCTGGCGAAGATGCCGCCGGCCATCGTCAAGGCGCTGGCCAAGGTGCGCTGGTACCGCCTGCTGCCCGAGCGCATGCATTTCATCGACAACAGCCAGGGCTTTGGCCACCGCGAGGAAATCGAACTCAGGCCACCGCTGACCGGGCCCCCGGGCGCCGTGTCGCCAGCGCCAACTCTTGCAGAACTCCAGGGCCGCGCCGTCCGCATTGCCGACAGGGCAATCGCATGAATCTGGCTCCCTCCCCAGGCCTTGCCTGCCGGGAAATCCGCTTCGCGGGCCGGCAAAGGGGAGGGCTGGGGTGGGGATGGGGAGGGCCGGGGTGGGGCCGGGGCAAGCCGGCATTGCCGAGTCTTCCTATAATCACCACGTCGTATGCGGCTAGAATGGTCGGGCCGCGCCGCAGGGGGGAGCCCGATGTTCGAACTTGGAAAACTGTTCTCGCACAAGCCCGATCACCCGATGAATTCGGTCGAGGCCGCGCGCCGGCTGCTGAAGCCCCTGGAAAAATCCAAACCGGATGCGGCGCTGATCGAGGTCGAGGTGTGGGCCAGTTCGCTGGCCAACACCGACGGCTTCGCCTGCGACGACCGCTTCCTGATCGTCGCCGAGATCGAGTCGGCCGGCAACCGCTTCGCGGGCGCCGTGTTCCAGGAATATCTGCACCACATCCACACGCGCGACCACGACCTGCGCAAGCTCTACGAGTTGCTCCACAGCTACTGGATCGCCGTGGCCGCGGCTTACGAGCGCTGCGTCCAGGATCACGAAGCCGGCGCGCCCGGCGCGGCGCATTTCGCCAGTCACCTCGCTCAAGCCATAGCGCGCGCCATACGCGCCAGCGAGCATGCGGAACGCATGCGCCAGCTGCGCTATATCGGCTCCGGGCCTGAGCTCTGGAAATCGCCCTGCCGGCTGTTCGCCTATGCCGAGAAAATGCAGCTCGATCACGTCGCGATCGTGGTGCACGAGCGCGAAGTGCATTCCAACATCCGCGCCGAACTGCTGCGCATGGCGGGCATGAGCCTGGCCGCGCTGCACGAGTTGCCGCCGGAACAGGTGGAGCTGGCCGGCCGCATACTCGAACGCTTCGCCGTGTCCTTTGCCTGGTCGCCGGAGCCGCAGCCCGACTGCAATTTCGTGATCGACCTGGCCGCCGGCACGCCGCCGCGGCAACGCAATCCCGACGAAGCCGCGTCACCCGCCAAACGCTACTTCGGCGGCGGGCCGGCCCTGCCCAAGCTCACGGAAATCGAAGGCCTGGTCGAGAAGAACCTGCTCGCCGAAGAGGCCCGCTTCGGCCCGGAATTCACGCAGGCGCAAATCTTCAGCGTGATTCGCCACCTGCTGATCTACCTGGGGCCGACGCCGCCGCAGCGGCGCTTCGAGCGCACCGCGGTGACTGACCCGGTTGAGATCATCCATGGCTTCGCCTCGATCTCGCCGCGCGTGACCATCCTCGACGCGGGATCGGGCGCGGCGCTCGACGACGACCTCAACGTCGAGCAGCACCAGCGCTCGAGCGTCCAGCTCGCGGCGGAAACCCCGGACGCGGCGCCGGAAATCTGGACCCTGCGCGACCGCAGCGAATGGGGCGCCGGCGTCGAAGTGCCGCAGCGCCTGGGCGCCTGGGCCGAACCCGGCGTGCTCTGCGGCGGCCGCGAGAACGCAGCGTCGCCGTGGTGGGTTGGCATCATCCGCAGCGTCGAAGCCTCCGAATTCGGCCGCATGCGTTGCGGCCTCTGGATCGTCTCCAAGCGTCCGATCGCCACCCATCTGCGCGTGATCGGCAGCGAAACGCACCAGGCCTCGAACTGGGAAACATCGAGCGGCGGTTTCAAATACACCTACCTGCGCGCCCTGCTGCTGCCGGACGGCATCAAGGCGCACGACCGCCCGGTGATGCTGATCGAACGGCAAGCGATCTGGATCGGCGAACTCTACGAAGTCATGGCCGGCGAACACGCCCGCCACGTCCGGCTCATGGAACTCATCGAAGAAGGCGCCGACTACATGCGCGTCGCCTTCGCCTGGGTGGCGCCGGGCAAGAGCTGAATCGCGCCGCCCCGCGCCCCGCGCCGCGGATCGCCGTGTCGCCAGCGGCAACTTTTGTTTTTGGATGGGTTGGAAGCGGGCGGGATGGATGTTTGTTTCTTGGCCGAAGCGGCAATCGTTCAGTTTGGATGTGCTACCGCTCGGTGCCCTAAGCCGACGTAGGCTGGTTGAGAAAGCGGCCACTCAGAGCCCACTACAGATGCCGGATATATGACTGCATGCGCTTCCCAACAGCCAAACCTATCGGTCAGTTCTCTTGACTTCGGGGGGAGTCCATATACGTGGTGTTAGGTGGCGTTTGAGTTGTATTCATGTAGTTCCCATGCGGCCAAAGGAAGCCCTTTTTCTTTTGCTTTGATTTTGGCGGAAGCGATGATTTCCTTATAGCGCTGCACAGAATCCAGTTGGGTCCAGCGTTCTTGAGTGAACCCTGGAATTTTCCTGAGAATGATTGAATCAATTGGACAGTGTGGGGGCGTCGGTAGCCTGCCCAAACACCATAAATACTTCAGGTCACTGCTGTCCGGCTAAATCGCGAACAGATTCAATTGGTTGTTGATGATACT
>NZ_JASJPC010000005.1:0-31681 GCF_031426875.1 Sulfuritalea sp. | reverse complement strand
AGACTCCGTAGTTGTCATAGGAACAGGCCATCTCGCACTGCAGACAGCCGGTGCACTTATTGGGGTCGATATGCAACGATTTTTGCATGATGCCTCCTCTTATTTGTTCGCCGGGATATGCGAAAACGCTCCTATTCTAGGCCTGATAAAAATCTGTTATGGGAACTTTCGATGCTGCATTGCGACATCGAAAAAACCTGTTCCTCAACCGAGCAAAAACTCGCGCACCGGCGCCACTTGCGCGGCACTCATCAGCATCGGCGCATGGCCGACGCCGGGCACTTCGACCAGCCCAGCGCGGGGTCCGCGCTGGCTCATTTGCAACGCCGTATCGTGAGTCAGCAAGTCGGATGTTTCGCCGCGCAGCAGCAGCGTCGGACAGGCAATGCCATCGTAGAGCGGCCACATTTCGGCATCCTTGCCGTCGCTGGCTGCCTGCATTTCGCGAAACGGCTGGGCGATGCCGGGATCGTAGGCGAACTCGATCTTGCCGTCGCTGGCCGTGCGCGTCACATGCACCGTCAGGTGTCGCCATTGCTCATCGGAAAAGCTGCCGAAGGTGGCCGAGACGAAGCGCACGAAGGTCTCGGCTTGCTCGATGCTGTCGAAGCGCGGCGCGGCGCCGAGATAGGTGCCGATGCGCTCCAGCGACGTCGCCGTGATCACCGGCCCGACGTCGTTCAGCACCAGCCGCGCAATCGGGGTTTCCGGCTGGCAAGCCAGCGCCATGCCGATCAGGCCGCCCATCGAGGTGCCGACCCAATGCACCGTTTCCACGTCCAGCCTGGCCAGCAACGTCGTCATGTCGGCGCAGTACTGCGGCAGCGTGTACAGCGATTTGTTGCGCAGCCAGTCGCTGCGCCCGCGCCCCACCACGTCGGGACAAACCACCCGGTAGTCGTCCGCCAGCGCCTGCGCCAGGAAATCGAAGTCGCGCGAAGATCGCGTCAGGCCATGCACGCAGACCAGCACTTTCGGATTCGCCGCATCGCCCCATTCCACATAGGCCATGTGATGAAAACCGGCGGCACTCAGACACTTCACTTTTCCTTCACGCATTTCCATACTTCCTCTTCAAAATATGCGGGCAATGCCCGCCATTCTTTGTCGCCCCCTTCCCCGGGAAGGGGGTCGGGAGGATGGCTCACCGTGGCACCAGCGACGGCTCGTGCATTATTGCAATCTGCTCGCGCAGTTCGAGTATCCGCTCTTCCCAATAGCGATTCGTGGCAAACCACGGAAACGCCGCGGGAAAGGCCGGATCGTTCCAGCGCCGCGCCAGCCAGGCCGAATGATGAATCAGACGCAGCGTACGCAGGGCTTCGACCAGTTGCAGTTCATGATCGTCGAATTCGCGGAAAGTCTCGTATCCGGCCAGCACATGGCCGAACTGCTGCCCCATTTCTTCGGCATCGCCGGACAGCAGCATCCACAGGTCCTGGATCGCCGGCCCCATGCGGGCGTCGTCGAAATCGACGAAATGCGGGCCGTCACGGGTCCACAGCACGTTGCCGGCATGGCAGTCGCCATGCAGGCGAATGTGGTCGACCTTGCCGGCGCGCGCATAGCAATGCCGCACACCCTCCAGCGCCTGTTCGGCCACGCCGCGCCAGACAGGCTCGAGTTCCGGCGGAATCACCCGGTTGGCCAGCAGCCAGTCGCGCGGCTCGATGCCGAAGCTCTGGAGGTTCAGCGTCTCCCGCTGCGCGAAGGGCGTGCGCGCGCCCACGATATGGATGCGCGCCATCAGACGGCCCATCCATTCCAGTATCTGCGGCTCAGCGAATTCCGGCGCGCGTCCGCCCTGTTTCGGGAATACCGAAAAGCGGAATCCGCCGTGGGTGAACAGCGTCCTGCCATCGATCACCAGAGGCGTCACCACCGGCAGTTCGTCGGCCACCATGGCCGCCGTGAAGGCATGTTCCTCGGCGATCTGCGCGTCGCTCCAGCGTCCCGGCCGATAGAACTTGGCGACCACCGGCGCGCTGTCTTCGATGCCGATCTGCCAGACCCGGTTTTCGTAGCTGTTGAGCGCCATCAGGGCGCCGTCGCAGCGATAGCCGACGCTTTCCAGCGCGTCGAGAATGCGCGCGGGGGTCAGGCCGGCAAAGGGAATACTGTGAGTCATGGCGGGCGCCGTAAAATTTCCGACCTCAATTATCGCCTACCGGGCGTGCCAGTAGCGCCTTCGCTCGGCACGTTCGTGGCGGAAACCGATGCCCGCCGCATCCAGGTCGATCCTGACGGCACCGTCCGCATCCGTCCGATGCAGACGGGCGCCGCTTTGCAGGTAGCGTGCCACCACGTCTTCGCGCGGATGGCCGAAGCGATTGCGGTAGCCGACCGGGAAGACCACGTCGCGCGCCGCCACCGCGGCCATGAACTCGGGCGTCGATGAGGTCTTGCTGCCGTGATGCGGGACCGTCATCACGGCAGCCGTCAGTTGCGCCGGATGCTGCCGGAGCAGCGCGCGTTCCGACACCGCCTCGATGTCGGAAGTCAGCAGCATCGATTGCCCGGCGGCCGTCACGCGCAGCACGCAACTCAAGTCGTTGGTCTTGCGCGAAAGCGCCTCGGCACCGGGATGCAGCATCTCGAAACGTACACCGTCCCAGCTCCACGCATCGCCGTTGCGGCACGATTCATGCGGCACCGGCTGCGCCGACAGCGCATGTTCGAAGGGCAGCGAGGTTTTCAGGATCGCCACCGGCAGCGCCGCCAGCACCGAGGCCGCACCGCCCTCGTGGTCCTTGTCGGCATGGCTGACCACCAGCGCATCCAGTCCACGTACGCCCATCGCCCGCAGGTAGGGCGCGATGATGCGGTTGCCGCTGTCGGCATCCGCCGAAAATGCCGGCCCGGCATCGAACAGCAGATCGTGGCCGGTGGTCTGGACATGGATCGCCAGTCCCTGACCGACGTCGAGTACATTTATCGTTGCGGCACCCGCCGCCGGGCGCGGCGGCAGCACCGTCAGCAGCGGCAGGAAGGCCAGCAGCCCCAGCCAGCGCGCCGGGAAGCCGCGCGGCAGCAAGAGCCAGATGCCGCCGCCCAGTGCCAGCAGCACCGACCACACTGGCGGCGCGGCCTGCTGCCACATCGCCAGCGGCAGGCCGGCGAGCCAGTCGATGAAGACCATCAGCCAGGCCGTCAGGAAATGCGCCAGCAACAACAGCGGATCGAGCAGCGGCAGGCTGCCGAGCAAGGCCAGCGGCGCGACGACGAAGCTGACCAGCGGGATCGCCACGGCATTGGCCAGCGGCGAGACCAGCGAGAACTGCTGGAACAGGGCCAGCAGGGCCGGCAGCATGCCCAGGGTCACGGCCCACTGCGCACGCCCCCACTCGATCAGCCAATGCGCGGGCCCCAGCCGCCCGCTGCCGATATGGAACAGCAACGCCACCGCGCCGAAGGAAAGCCAGAAGCCGGCGGCCAGCACCGCCCAGGGATCGAGCAACAGGACCAGCAGCAGTGCCAACGCCAGCACGCGGGAGCCGGCGATCTCGCGCGTCGTCAGGCGCGCCAGGGCCACCACGCCGAGCATGTACAGCGTGCGCTGCGCCGGCACGGCGAAGCCGGCCAGCAGGCAATACAGCAGGGCCGCCAGGAAACCGCCGACGGTCGCCGCCTGCTGCGCCGGAATGCGCAGCGGCAGGCGTGCCGAGCGCCGCCACAGCCAGTTGACCAACGCATAAGCCAGCCCCGCCAGCATGGTCACGTGCAGGCCCGATATGCTCATCAGGTGGGTGATGCCGGTGCGGGCGAAGGTCTGCCAAAGGCTGGGGTCGATCGCATGCTGGTCGCCGATGGCCAGCGCGATCAATATGCCGGCATACGGCGCACTTGTCACGTCTGGCATCACGGCGTGGAAGCGGTCGCGTACCGCTTCGCGCAGCATTTCCACCGCGTAGCCCGGCCGCCACACCCGGGCATCGATGCGTTCGGCGCTCTGCGGGCGCACGTAGCCGGTGGCGCGGATGCCGCGTTCGAACAGCCAGGCTTCGTAGTCGAAGCCATGCGGATTGAGATTGCCGTGCGGACGCTTCAGTCGCACCGTGAAGCGCCAGCGCTCGCCGGCGCGCACGGGAATCAGCGGCGAGGCTTCATCGTCGGCCTCGCCGCGGCTGCGATACCAGGCCAGCGAGATATGCGGCGGCAGCCCCGCCGTGGCCTGTTCGACGTCGAACTCGAAACGCACGCCGCGTTCCAGCGCCTGCGGCAGGTCGGCGACCACGCCGGTCAGCTCGATGTCGCGGCTTTCCAGTGCCGACGGCAACTCGTCGGCCAGCCGCAGATGGGCGAAACCCGCCGCCCAGACGAAACCCAGCGCGATACCGGCGGCAACCCACAGCGCCGACGCAACAAACCGCCGGGTCGGACTCTGTCTGCCGGGAATTTCGCTCGCCCGCCGCGAAGCGGAATCCCGGGTGTGTTGAGACCGCGGGCCGGCAAGCGCCAACTCTTGCAGCCTGCTGCGCAGCGCCAAGCCCAGCAAGGCGCACACCGCTGCACCTGCAGCGGTAGCAACCAGCCAGCTTGCGGCAGGCAGCACCGCCTGCTGTTGCAACAGCCAAATTCCGCCGGCGAAGGCTATGACAAAAAGGCGCATGGCCGGCATTATGTCCCCGGCTACTGCCGGAGACGGTATCCCCTTGTGGGATTTGTCCCCACCTTCTGCCGGGGACTGTATCCCCTTGCGGGATAGACCATGCGCCCGAACCCGTCCCGTGGAACGGGTCGGAAGTGCCTGCGCTCAGAGCTTGTTAAGAAATCGTAGCGAGCGAGCCGCAGCGGGGTGCGGCCGGAGCGCAGCTACCGGAATGTACGCGTTTGTACATGAGGATAGCGAGCACCGCCCAAGCCCCGATCCGGCTCGCGCAGTAGATTTATTCACAAGCTCTCAGGTCTTCAGGGCGAGACTGATCTCGGCGAAGGTCTGGGCGATCTCGATGGTCTCCACCGGTTCGCCGAGCTGGCGCGCGAGCTGGGAACAGGAAAACAGTCCGCGCAGCACCTGGTTGCCGGCCGCGTCCTCGTCCACCACCGCCGCATGCTGGCGCCCCTTGGACTTGAGCGTCGCCACGACATGGCCGACGTGCGCGTGCATCACGTCGTCCATGCTGATCACTTCGAGCCTGTCCTCCGGGGTCATGATGTCGCGCACCAGCGCATCGGCGCGGGAAATGCCGCGGGCGTTGATGCATTGCAAGGTCTTCTCGCCCAGCAGGTCGTTCGAGGTGATGATGCCGAGAACATGATTCTCCTCGCTCATCACCAGCAGCAGATGCACCTTGCGCCGGCGCATGACGCGCGCCGCGGTGTCGACGCTGACGTCGGGGTCGATGGTGAAGGCGGTGACTTTCTGGAAATCGGTCATCACCGTCATCGCGGGATCTTCGAAGCTGACCTTGGGCGGCAGGATCTGGCTGGGGCTATGGATGGTGGTGCGTGGCCGCAAGGGCCGATTGGGCAGGGCGGAATACTTGCGCATCGTGATCCTCCTTTGAATTGTTTCGTCGGGCCAGCCTCTTCGGGCAGGTTTGACGCATTCTTCGCCCGAACCGCGCTTGCCGTCCAAACCAATTTTTTGATAAGGGCATTCAAGCGCATGGAAATTTGCCCGGCCGGCAGCTCCCGGCGCCACGGCATCTATGCAAACGCCATCGATTGGCCAGCGCCGGTTACGGGCAGGCTTGCATCTGCAGTTTGTGACAAACGATGAGCGATAATGGTTCCGACATTTCAGGAGCCGCCATGAGCTACGTCATTCCCCCTGCCCCGATTCCCACCGTGCCGGTCGCCGGCAGCACCGAGACATTTCCGGTGCGGCGCATCTACTGCGTCGGCCGCAACTACGCCGCGCATGCGCGCGAGATGGGTTCCGACCCGGACCGCGAGCCGCCCTTCTTCTTTTGCAAGCCGGCCGATGCCGTGGTGCCAGTGGCGCCGGGTGTCACGGTGGACGTCGCCTATCCGCCGCAGACCGCCAACTATCACCACGAAGTCGAACTCGTGGTGGCGATCGGCAAGCGCGGCCGCAACATTTCCAGGGAGGCCGCCGGCGACCACGTCTGGGGTTATGCGGTCGGCTTCGACATGACCCGGCGCGACCTGCAGTTCGCCCTGCGCGACAAGGGCCGGCCCTGGGAACTGGGCAAGGCCTTCGACCAGTCGGCGCCGATCGCGCCCATCGTTCCCGTCAGCCGCTGTGGCCACCCCGGCGCCGGCCGGGTCTGGCTCACGGTCAACGGCAAGACGAAACAGGAGGGCGACCTCGCCGACCTGATCTGGTCGGTGCCGGAAACCATCGCCCATCTTTCGCAATACTTCGAGCTATGCCCCGGCGACCTGATTTTCACCGGCACGCCGGAGGGCGTCGGCCCCGTGGTCAAGGGCGACCTGGTCGCCGGCGGCGTGGCAGGCATCGGCGAACTGTCTATCCGCATCGCCTGAACCGCAAAGACATCCATCACGCATGCGCAAACGCATCCGCAAGATCCTCCCCGATCATGAGTCGGTTCGCGGCAATCGCTGGCTGGCGCCTTTCGAGAACACGCTGCTGCATCCGCGGCTGTGGCACCTCAACCGCCGTTCAGCGGCCGGCGCCGTCGCGGCCGGAATGTTCTGCGGGTTGATTCCGGGACCGTTTCAAATGCTCGGGGCGGCGATCTGCGCGGTGGTGTTTCGCGTCAATCTGCCGCTGGCGATGCTGACCACCTTTTACACCAATCCCTTCACCATCGTGCCGCTCTACATCCTGGCCTTCACCATCGGCAGTTGGGCGCTGCCGGGACCACGACATCACTTCGTCACCCCGCCCGAATATGGCGCCGATGGATTGATGACCTGGACGCACGAATTGATGGCCTGGATGCTCGGCCTCGGCGCGCCATTGGCGCTGGGCCTGGTGCTGCTCGCCCTGGGCCTGGCGCTGGCCAGCTATGGCCTGATTCGGGTGGCCTGGCGGATCTATCTGGTCCGCGCCTGGCATCTGCGGCGCCGGCGGCACCACAGCGCATGATGTGGGGCGGACCGGCCGTGGGGCGGACCGTAGGGCGGACCGTAGGGCGGACTTCAGTCCGCCATCGCAATCTGGCCGACTGAAGTCGGCCCTACAAACGCCATCGCAATTGGCCGGCTGAAGCCGGCCCTACAGCGCCATCCACCCTGGCCGGCTGCAGCCGGCCCCGCGGTGCAACCGTTAAACCAGCACGCCATCCTGAAGATGCAGGACCGTGCCTGCCCGTGCCGCGAGATCCAGGTCGTGGGTCACCAGAATCAGTGCCGCGCCGTGCTCGCGACAGAGTTCCAGCAGCAGGCCGAACACCGAATCGGCCGCGCCGCGATCGAGATTGCCAGTCGGCTCGTCGGCCAGCAGGCAATCCGGTTTCGTCACCAGGGCGCGCGCCACGGCCACGCGCTGGCGCTCGCCGCCCGACAATTCGCCGGGTCGATGGCTCAGGCGATGGCCGAGGCCGACCCGATTCAGCACCGCGCTCGCTTGCTGCTCGGCTTCGGCGCGGTCCATGCGGCGGATCAAAAGCGGCATGGCGACATTTTCCACGGCGGTGAATTCCATCAGCAGATGGTGGAACTGATAGACGAAGCCCAGGCTGCGGTTGCGCAGCCGCCCGCGCTGCGCCTCGCCGACCTGCGCCAGATCGTTGCCGTGCAGCAGAACCGTGCCCGCCGTCGGCGTGTCGAGTCCACCCAGCAGGTGCAGCAAGGTGCTCTTGCCCGATCCGCTGGCGCCGACGATCGCCACCGTATCGCCAGCGCCAACTTTCAGATCGACAGCGGTCAGGACCGGTACCTGCGCCGCGCCCTGGCGAAAAATCTTGCTCAGGCCGTGGCACTCCAGCACGGTCTCCCGCACCTGCCCTACCTTCTCCAGATCACTCATAGCGCAGCGCCTCCGCCGGTTGCGTGCGCGAGGCGCGCCAGCTCGGGTACAGGGTTGCCAGCAACGTGAGGACGAAGGACACCACGCCGATGGTGCCGACGTCCGACCAGTGCAGGTCGGAAGGCAGCTCGCTGATGTAATACACGTCCTTGGCGAGGAACTGCAGCCCCAGCAGGCGTTCCAGCGCCGGCACCACGACGTCGATGTTCAGCGCCAGGGCCACGCCTCCCGCGATGCCGGTGGCCAGACCGACCATGCCGATCAGTGTGCCCTGCACGATGAAAATCGCCATGATGCTCTGCGGGCTCGCGCCCAGCGTGCGCAGGATGGCGATGTCGGCGCGCTTGTCGGTGACGGCCATGACCAGGGTGGACACGATGTTGAAGGCGGCCACGGCGACGATCAGCAGCAGGATCAGGAACATCATGCGTTTTTCGATTTCGACGGCACGGAAAAAATTGGCGTGGCTGCGGGTCCAGTCGCTGACCCAGGCGTCCATGGGGAGGAAACGCAGCAATTCGCGGCCGATCCTCGGCGCGGCGAACAGGTCATCCACCTTGAGCCGCACGCCGCTGACGCGCTCGTCCATGCGATAGAGCTTTTGCGCGTCGCTCATGTGGATCAGGGCCAGGCCCGAATCGAACTCGAACATGCCGGCCTCGAAAATGCCCACCACGCGGAACTGCTTGACCCGCGGCAGGATCGCCGCCGGCGTCACCAGGCCCTGCGGCGCCAGCAGCGTCACCTTGTCGCCGGTGCTGGCGCGCAGCGCGCGCGCCAGTTCGCTGCCGAGCACGATGCCGAATTCGCCCGGCAGCAACTGGGTGAGCTTGCCCGACTTCATGTAGCGGGCGAAATCGGCCACCTTGTCTTCGGCCTCGGGCAGGATGCCGCGCACCATCATGCCGCGCACCTGGCCGTCGAAACTCAGCATGCCCTGGGCCTGCACGTAGGGCGCGGCGGCCTTGACCCGCGGATGCTGCGCGACACCCTGCAGCACCTTGCTCCAGTCGGCCAGCTCGCCGCTGTCGGCGCTGACCTGGATATGGGAAACCACGCCCAGAATCCGCTCGCGCAATTCCTTCTGGAAGCCGTTCATGACCGACAGCACCACGATCAGTGCAGCGACTCCGAGCGCCAGGCCGGCCATGGAAATCAGCGCGATGAAGGAAATGAACCGGTTGGCGGCGCCTTCGCGTGGCTGGGCGCGCGTGTAGCGCAAGCCTATGAGGAGTTCGTAGTTCATTCGATTAGTCGGGTTGGCGCCGCATGTTAACATGCGCCCATGCTGACGCTCATCGTGCCTGGCCTTATCTGGACGCGCCAGGCGCTCGCGGACCTCACCTGTGACCTGCCCCTGCCCGCTTTCACCACCCTGCTCGGGCGCGGCCGCCTGAACCAGCGCCCGGCCCGGGACAGCACCGCCATCCTCGCCGAATCGACCGGCCTCGCTGCCCCGCTGCCGGCTGCCGCCCTGCGCTGGTTGGCGCTGCGCGATCATCCCGGACCCGATGAGCATTGCGACTGGCTGTGCCTCGACCCGGTGCGGCTGAACTTCCATGATCGCAGCCTGATCGTCGATGATCCGCAGCACTTGCGCCTGAGCAGCGACGAGGCGGCCGCGCTCGCCGCCGCGCTGGCGCCGACGCTGGCCGCGCTGGGCCGGATCGAAGTGATCGCGCCGGGACACTGGAACCTGCGCCTGACGGCCGGCGCCCCCCGCTTCCAGCCCCTGCCGGATGCCGCCGGGCGTTCGGCAGCGCCCTTGCCGCCGGACCCGGCCTATGCGCCATGGCGCCAGGCGCTCAACGAGGCGCAGATGATCCTGCATGTCCATCCGGTGAACCAGGCGCGCCAGGCCGCCGGACAACCGGTGGTGAATTCGCTGTGGCCCTGGGGCGGCGGCCGGCTGCCCGAGCTTGCCGCGCCCACCACCACGCATGACGCAATCTGGAGCGACGATCCGGTCGCCCGGGGCATCGCCCGCCTGCTGCAGATCGATGGCGCCGCGCTGCCGGCCGGCTACTCCGCGACCGCGGCGCGCGCACCGCTGGCGCTCATCGATGGCCTCAAACACCCCGCCAGCAGCGGCGATGCGATCGTCTGGCGCGACGAACTGATCCGCTTCGAGGCCGAATGGCTGGTGCCGGCACTGGGCGCCCTGCGCACGGGTCGCCTCGATGCCCTGCGCCTGATTGCCCCCGGCGATCTCGCCGCCGCAGAGTTGCAGGTCGGCCGCCGCGACTTGTGGAAATTCTGGCGCAAGCCGCGCAGCCTGGCCGAATTGGTCCCGCAATGACACAGGCAACCCGCATATCGGTACGCGACATCCCGCCGCGCGCCACCTGGGCGCTCGAACAGGGCGGCGTGCATCCGCTGCTGGCCCGGCTTTACGCCGCGCGCGGCATCCGCAGCCCCGACGAACTCGATACGCGCAGCAGCGCCCTGCTCGCCCCCGACCGGCTCAAGGGTGCGCGCGAGGCCGCGACGCTGCTTGCAGATACGATAGCCGCCGGCCGCAGGATACTGATCGTCGCCGACTACGACTGCGACGGCGCCACCGGCTGCGCGGTCGGCCTGCGCGCGCTGCGCATGATGGGCGCCACGGTCGATTACCTGGTGCCGGACCGCTTTACGCTGGGCTACGGGCTCTCGCCGGAAGTCGCGCAACTGGCGGCGGCAAGGCAACCCGACCTGGTCGTCACGGTCGACAACGGCATCGCGAGCGTCGAGGGCGTGGCCGAATTGAAGCGCCGCGGCATTGCGACGCTGATCACCGATCACCACCTGCCGGGCGCGGAGTTGCCCGACGCCGAGGTGATCGTCAATCCCAACCAGCCCGGCTGCGATTTCCCGAGCAAGGCGCTGGCCGGTGTCGGCGTGATGTTCTACGTGGCGCTGGCCTTGCGCGCCGAACTGCGCCGGCGCGGCGCCTACGCCAACGCGGCGGAACCGAACCTGGCCGGCCTGCTCGACCTGGTTGCGCTGGGCACGGTGGCCGACGTGGTGCCGCTCGACCGCAACAACCGCATCCTCGTCGCCCAGGGTCTGGCGCGCATCCGCGGCGGGCAGATGCAGGCCGGCGTCGCCGCGCTGTTCGCCGTCGCCGGGCGCGAGACGACCCGCGCCGCCACCTTCGATCTCGGCTTCGCGCTCGGCCCGCGCCTCAACGCCGCCGGACGCCTGGCCGACATGTCGCTCGGCATCGAATGCCTGAGCACCGACGACCCCAGCCGCGCGATGAACATCGCGCAGCAGTTGGACGCCATCAACCGCGAGCGGCGCGTGATCGAAGCCGACATGCGAGAAGACGCGGAACTCCTGCTGGCTTCGCTCGACGCCGGCAACCGCGCCAGCCTGACCCTGTTCGACCCGGGCTGGCACCAGGGCGTGATCGGCATCCTGGCCGGCCGCGTCAAGGAAAAGCTGCACCGCCCGACCTTCGCCTTTGCCCGCGGCAATGCCGGAGAACTCAAGGCTTCCGGCCGTTCGATAGCCGGCCTGCATCTGCGCGACGCGCTGGATCGGGTGGCCAAGCGGCATCCGGACCTGCTGCTGCGCTTCGGCGGCCACGCCGCCGCCGCCGGACTGACGCTGAAGGAAGAGCGTCTGGCCGAGTTCGAAGCCGCTTTCGAAACCGTCTGCGCCGAGCTGCTCTCGCCGGCCGAACTGACGCGCACCCTGGAAACCGACGGCCCGCTCGAATCAGGCTATTTCTCCATCGACGCGGTGCGCCTGATGCAACAGGAAGTCTGGGGCCAGGCCTTCCCCGCGCCGGTTTTCGCCGACAGCTTCGAGGTGCTCAATCAGCGCATCCTGAAGGACAAGCACCTCAAGCTCAAGCTGCAGAAGGGCAATCAGCGCTTCGACGCGATCCAGTTCAATTTCGCGGACGGGTTTGCCAACGCTGCGCCAGACCGCATCCGCGCCGCCTTCCGCGTCGATATCAACGAATGGAATGGCACCCAGACCGTGCAACTGATGCTGGAGCACTTCGAGCCCGCCTGATTCAAACCTCCGCCGTGCGTCCCGTAAACAAGGCTGCTGCCGTGCCCGGCATGCCGAACAGATTGCCCTGATAGGCATCGCAGCCCGCCGCGGCGAGGAATTCGAACTGCGCTTCGGTTTCGACCCCCTCGGCGATCACGGCCAGGCCGAGGCTGCGTCCCAGGGCAATGATGGTGCGGGCGATGGCGGCATCGTTGCCGTCGGTCAGCACGTCGCGCACGAATGACCGGTCGATCTTCAGTTGATCCAGCGGCAGGCGTTTGAGATAGGACAGCGACGAATAACCGGTGCCGAAATCGTCGAGCGAGAAGCTGACGCCTGCGGATTTCAGCTCGCTCATCTTGGTCACGATGTCTTCGATGTCATGCAGCAGCAGGCTCTCGGTCACCTCGAGCTTCAGGCGCCGCGGATTGGCGCCGGTCCGCTGCAGCACCGCAAGCACCTGCTCGACAAAGTTGACCTGATGGAACTGGCGGCTGCTGACATTCACCGCCAGCGAGAGATGGGCGGTGCCGCCCTGCCCGGCCCAGGCCACCAGTTGCCGGCAGGCGGTTTCCAGCACCCAGTGGCCCAGCGGCATGATCAGCCGGGTGGCCTCGGCCTGCTGGATGAACTCGGCCGGATAGACCAGGCCGCGCCGCGGATGCTGCCAGCGCACCAGCGCTTCCGCTCCGGTCACGCGCCCCTCCGCATCGACCTGCGGCTGGTAGTGCAGCACGAACTGGCTTTCGTCGAGCGCCCGGCGCAAGTCCGTATCGAGCAGGGCGCGGGCCGAGACCGCCGCCTGCATTTCCGGGTCGAAGAAGCGCAGCGCGTTGCGGCCCGCCTCCTTGGCCTGGTACATGGCCGTGTCGGCACGCTTCATCAGTTCATCGACCGACACCGAATGATCGCGGAACAGCGTGATGCCGATGCTCGACGTGCAGTGGTAGCTGCGCGTGTTGTGTTCGCCTCCGCTGAGGCTCAGGTCCAGCAGGTAGGGTTCGTTGAGCATGGCCTGGATCTTCACCGCCACGCTCTCCGCCTGCATGGCGGCCAGCGCCTCGGCGTCGAGATCCTCGAGAATGATCACGAACTCGTCGCCGCCCAGGCGCGCCACGGTATCGCACTCGCGGATGCTGGATGCCAGGCGCGAGGCGACTTCGACCAGGAACTGGTCGCCGATATCGTGTCCCAGGGTATCGTTGAGGGTCTTGAAATCGTCCAGATCGAACAGCATCAGTGCGCCGTGGCGGCCGTGCCGGGCGCTGCTGGTCAGGGCCTGCCTCAGGCGTTCGAGCATCAGGCGACGATTGGGCAGCCCGGTCAGCGGATCGTAGAAAGCCAGATGCCGGATCTCGTCCTCCGCCGCCTTGCGCAAGGTGATATCCGCAAGGGTGGCGACATAGTGGGTAACCGTACCGCGTGCCCCCTTCACCGCCGTGATATTGATCCAGCCTGGATAGATTTCACCGCTCTTGCGGCGGTTCCATATTTCACCGCGCCAGGTGCCGTGTTGTTCGAGACCTTCCCACATCGCGGCGAAAAAAGCCGCATCGTGCCGTCCCGAGTGCAGCAGGCGCGGCGTCTTGCCGACGGCATCCTCGCTCGAATAGCCGGTGATCTCGGTGAAGGCGCGATTGACGCGCAGGATCACCGTCGCTTCATCGGTAATGATCACGCCTTCCTGGGACTCGAAGGTGATCGCGGCAACGCGCAGATCGGCCTCGGCGCACTTGCGCTCGGTGATATCGATGAAGCTGCCGCGGATCAGCCGATGGCCGACCGCCGGCAGCCGGACCAGCCGGATTTCGCAACGCACCAGTTGTCCCTGGCCATTGCGGATGGTACGGTCGAAGACCACCTGGTCGCCGGCCATCGCCCGATCGAGCATTTCCTGGACAATTTGTGCCGCAGTCTTCCCGTCGTGCAGGCCCGGTGCATAGAATCTTTCCACGCCTGCGGCCTGCAGTTCCTCGCGGCTGCAGCCAAAGAGTTTCTCGGCCTGCGCGTTGGCGTCCACGAAGTGGCCCAGGTCGACGTCGTACACCACGATGGCGTCGGGCGCCTGCTCCACCAGGATGCGGAAGCGGTCTTCGCTCTCGCGCAGCGAGCGGGTCATGTCGCGCGCCAGGCTCAGCGCGCGATCGCGGGTGGTGGCCAGCGACCAGGCGATGGTGAACAGCAGCAGGCTGGTCAGCACGCCGCCCGCCAATACCTGCGTCGAGCGCGTCATGTAGCCCAGTCCTTCGAGTTCCGGCTGGCTCGCGTAACTCAGTGTCCAGGGCCGGCCGCCGACGACCAGGGTTTCGTTGTGCACGAACTTTGCCGACGCCGCACGATCAGCCGTGCCGCTGCGGTAGAAAAGGTTTTCCGGACTCGGTTCGGCGCCGTCGTGGATGCTCAGCGCAACCGCGCGGGGATTGCGCTGCAGCAGTTCGGCCATCAGTTGCGGCATGCGAAACGGACTCAGCACATAACCGTAAACCTCGGCGCCCGATTTCGACATCACCGGCATGTACATGATGAAGGCCGGCACCGGCTTGGTCTGCTCGTCGATTTTCAGCGTGAGCCTGCCCGTGATCATCGGCTCGCCGGCATCGCTGGCGCGCTGCATGGTTTCCCGCCGCCCGGCATCCTGCCACATGTCATAGCCGAGCGCCGGGTGGTTGTGCCCGTCGTCGGGTTCCGTATATACATTCACTACATAGCGCTCGCGGCTCCCCGGCGGGCGCACGGCAAAATCGGCCAGACCGCTGCGGCGCATCTCGCCGACCAGCGCCGGCAGTTCGGCGGCATCGACCGAGCGCGCGAAGGCCAGAGCCTGAATTGCCGGATAGTCGCGCTCCACCTTGAGCCCGCCGACAAAGGCGCGCCAATCCTTGCGCGTCACGGCATTGCTGGCGCCGAACAGCGCAGCAGCGGCGCGCAGAGTCTGCGTGTAACCGGTGATGCTCGCCTTGAGGTCGGCCCGCAGCTGGCTGACCTCGGCCTCGAACTCGCGGCGCTGCTGGACTTCAAGGTCCTGCTCGGCATAGCGCCAGGCCAGCAGCGTCAGTCCCAGCGAACAGGCAAGTGCGACCCAGGCGGGCCAGAGGCCCACCCGGGAGCGCGGCGATCCCGTGCTTGTATCTAACAGCTGATCTCGCGGCATTGTCGGTGGCTTGCGGGAGAGGGGCAAAGCGGATATTACACCGGCACTTCCAATGGCATGGCAGGCAACGCGGGCAACAGCAATGGAATGGATTGGCCGCCTGCATTAGCCGGCTACTACCCGCACCCGCGCCGCTGCTGAAACAATGCGCAAACGGGCATGACGCGGATGACCCGCAACAACCAGGAGAGAGACATGGCAGCCAAGAAAATACTGATGCTGGTCGGCGATTACGTCGAGGACTATGAAGTGATGGTGCCCTTCCAGGCGCTGCTGGCGGTAGGACACAGCGTGCACGCGGTTTGTCCGGACAAGCAGGCCGGCGACAGCGTCGCCACGGCGATCCACGATTTCGAAGGACAGCAGACCTATTCCGAAAAGCGTGGCCACAACTTTGCCCTCAACGCCAGTTTCGCCGACGCCAAGGCCGAAGACTACGACGCGCTGGTGATTCCCGGCGGCCGCGCGCCGGAATACCTGCGCCTGAACCCGCGGGTGCTCGACACGGTTCGTCACTTCTTCAGCGCCAACAAACCGGTGGCGGCGATCTGCCACGGCGCGCAGATCCTCGCCGCCGCCGGCGTGCTCAAGGGCCGGCGCTGCTCGGCCTACCCGGCCTGCAGCGCCGAGGTGGTTCTGGCCGGGGGGCAGTTCGCCGAGATCGCCATCGACGCCGCGGTCACCGACGGCAACCTGGTCACGGCGCCCGCCTGGCCCGCGCACCCGGCCTGGATCGGCCAGTTCCTCAAGCTGCTCGGCACCCGCATCGAGCTTTGACGCTTTCGCCGATCGCGGCAGCGGTGCTACATTGCGCAAGGAGGATGTGTCCGCATCCCCCTTGATCTTGCCGAGGAGGAAACGCGATGTGCAGGATTTTCATTACCGCCGACCCGGAGCTGTATCGCTGTCGTTCCCGTTCGCTGCGGCTCTCCGGCGTCGCCACCAGCATCCGCCTGGAAAACCTGTTCTGGCAGGTTCTGGAGGAAATCGGCGCACGCGACGGGCTCAGCGTGGGACAACTGATCACCCGCCTCTACGACGAACTCGCCGAGGCCGGCGGCCAGGCTGGCAACGACAGCGCCAACTTCACGTCCTTCCTGCGCGTCAGTTGCGGCCGCTATCTGGCCTTGCAACTGTCCGGCCGCATTCCGGCCGATACCGCAGTGCCGATCCGCTCGCTGGACGCGGACTGGGTGCTGGCCGGCGAAAAGGCCCGCCCCGGCGTTTTCAGCGCGCCGCCGCAAGGCACAGGCATGGCCCAGGCGACAGGCTGAACCAAAGGCGAGGCGCATCGCCGCCCCGCTGCATCGCCGTGTCGCCAGCGCCAACTCTCTGCATCCCTTGGGGAACCCGCGGCACCGTATAATCGCGGCCCTTCGCCCCGATATCCCTGCCGCCGTGTCCCAGCTCGACCTCGAAACCGCCCGCCGCCGCACTTTCGCCATCATTTCCCACCCCGATGCGGGCAAGACCACGCTGACCGAAAAGCTGCTGTGGTTCGGCGGCGCGATCCAGGTCGCCGGCGAAGTCCGCGCGCGGAAGGCCAGCCGCCACGCCACCTCGGACTGGATGGAACTCGAAAAGCAGCGCGGCATCTCGGTCACCAGCTCGGTGATGCAGTTCCCCTACCGCGAGTGCATGGTCAACCTGCTCGACACGCCGGGCCACGAGGACTTCTCGGAAGACACTTACCGCACGCTGACCGCGGTCGACTCCGCGGTCATGGTGATCGATTCGGTCAATGGCGTCGAGGCCCAGACCATCAAGCTGCTCAACGTCTGCCGCCTGCGCGACACGCCGATCCTGACCTTCATCAACAAGCTCGACCGCGAAGGCCGGCCGCCGATCGAACTGCTCGACGAGATCGAGTCGGTGCTCGACATCCAGTGCGCGCCGATGACCTGGCCGATCAGCATGGGCAAGCGCTTCCGCGGCGTCTATCACCTCTACGACGACAGCATCAGCTTCTTCGACCCGCAGGCGGAGAAAGGCACGGCCGAAGTCATCAAGGGCCTCGACAATCCGCGCCTCGACGAGCTGATCCCCGACCAGGCCGAGGAACTGCGCATGGAAGTCGAGCTGGTGCGCGGCGCCTCGCATGCCTTCGACCGCGAGGCCTACCTGGCCGGCAAGCAGACGCCGGTGTATTTCGGCTCGGCGATCAACAATTTCGGCGTGCAGTCCCTGCTCGACGCCGTGGTCGAACTCTCGCCGCCGCCGCAGCCGCGCGCCACCGAGTCGCGCCTGGTGCAGCCCGGCGAGCCGAAGTTCACCGGCTTCGTCTTCAAGATCCAGGCCAACATGGACCCCAAGCACCGCGACCGCATCGCCTTCGTCCGCGTCTGCTCGGGCAAGTTCGAACGCGGCATCAAGCTGCGCCAGCGCTCGACCGGCAAGACCCTGGCGGTGAACAACGCCATCACCTTCATGGCCCAGGACCGCAACACCACCGACGAAGCCTGGCCCGGCGACATCCTCGGCATCCCCAACCACGGCACGGTGCTGCTCGGCGACGCCTTCAGCGAAGGCGAGGACCTCAAATTCACCGGCATTCCCTGCTTCGCCCCCGAGCATTTCCGCCGCGCCCAGATCCGCAACCCGATGAAAATGAAGCAGCTGCAGAAAGGCCTGCAGCAGCTCGCCGAGGAAGGCGCGACCCAGTTGTTCCGGCCGATCCACAGCAACGACCTGATCCTCGGCGCGGTCGGCACGCTGCAGTTCGACGTGGTCGCCCACCGCCTCGAATTCGAGTACGGCGTCGATGTCATGTTCGAACCCTACCCGGTCGCCACCGCGCGCTGGCTGCGCGGCGACGACCAAGCGATACGCGCCCTGGCCGACAAGGCCGGCGTCAATGTGGCGCTCGACGGCGCCGGCGATTACGTCTATCTGGCGCCCAACCGCGTCAACCTGTCGATGACGCAGGAGCGCCACCCGGAAGTGAAGTTCCTCGAAACCCGCGAGATTCACTGAGCATGCCCCGCCGCGGCGCGCGCAGCGATGTCGCCGCAAGCACAAGGAATACCGAATGGACCCGCTGCTGCCCGCCATCGAAATAGAAACCACCGCAGCGCCCCGGTTTTCAGTGATCTGGATGCACGGCCTGGGCGCCGACGGATCGGATTTCGAACCCGTGGTGCCGGAACTCGGCCTGGACCACGGCCCCGGCATGCGTTTCATTTTTCCTCACGCACCCGCCATACCGGTGACCTGCAACGGCGGCTACGTCATGCCGGCCTGGTACGACATCATTTCGCTGGACAGCAGCAGCCGCACCGTCGATGAAGCCGGCATCGTCCGTTCGCGGCAAGCGATCCGAGACCTCATGGCACGCGAGAACCAGCGCGGCGTGCCTTGCTCGCGCATCTTCCTCGCGGGCTTTTCGCAAGGCGGCGCGATTGCCTACACCACGGCGCTGACCCATGCCGAGCCCCTGGCCGGCGTGATTGCGCTATCGACCTATATGCCGACCCAGAAGCTGATTGCCGACGAGGCGGCGGCCGTCAACCAGGCGCTGCCGATCTTCGCGGCCCACGGCAGCGAAGACGACGTGGTATCGATCGAACTGGGCATCCGCGCCAGGGATTTCCTGACGGCTCGCGGCCACCGGGTCGAGTGGCACGAATACCCGATGCCGCATTCGATTTGCATCGAAGAAATACATGACGTGGGGCAATGGCTGAAGCAAGCGATGACGGGCGTATCAAACCGGTCCTGACGCCAGCCGGCACAAGCTTCCATCCGTTTCAGGCCAACCAGCCGCTTTCGCCGGCCGCAAGCGCCGTACCATAAGCGCCGTACCGCCAGCGCCAACTCTTCCCCCGCGTTGCAAGCGCGCCGACACTCGCCTACACTTGTCCGCATGTACCTGACGGCCTCGGAAAGTCGCGCCCTCTCCCGCCTCTTCGGTCTGCTGGCCGAAGACATGGCGGAACGCGAAGTGCGGCAACAGATAGGCTACGGCCTGCTCGACATGTTGCGTGCCGACCACTTCGCATCCTTCATCTGGGACGACGCGACGCATCGCTTCGACGCTTGCGTGTCGATCAACATGAACGCGGACACGCTGGGAACCTACGACAGCCATTTCCAGTTCCACGATCCGATCACCTTCAAGCTGCAGGCGCGGCGCGTACCCACGCTGGTCACCCAGGTGATGCCGCAGAACGAGCTGATGCGCACCGAGTTCTTCAACGACTTCCTGGCGCGCGACGGCCTGCACTGGGGCGTCAATTCCTACAGCTACGCGGGCGAGCGCAGCATCGGCGACCTGCGCATCTGGCGCGGCAAGCACCGCGACAACTTCGACGGCCACACGCTCGACCTGCTGCGCCTGATCGAGCCCGCGTTCGCCGGCGCCCTGCGGCGCGTGTCGCTGCGCGCCCCCGGCGCGATCGACATTGCCGGCCCGGAAATGGCGTCGCTGTCCTCGCGCGAACTCGCCGTCGCGCAGATGGTCGGCGAAGGCCTGACCGACAAGCAGATCGCGCAGCGCCTGGACGTCGAGCTGTCGACGGTGCGCACCTACCTCAAGCGCAGCTTCCTCAAGCTCGGGGTGAACCGCCGCGGCGGGCTCGCGACGGCGGTCGGCCGCCTCAAGCGCAACTAACGCCGGCCCCGCGCAGGCAATGCCGGGCCGGCGTGCCGGATCAGCGCCTGGCCGGCGCCGGCAGGCGCCCGAAAACCCCCTCCAGCGCCAGCCCGATGGCGATCAGCCGACGATCGCTGCCGGCCGGGCCGTCGAGTTCGAGGCCGACCGGAAGCTTGCTGCCATCCCCCAGCGCCAGCGGAATCTGCAGGCCGGGGATGCCGGCATTGCTGCCCGGATCGGTGTTCTGGATGTATAGGCCGAAGTTGGCCAGGCTGCTGGAATCCGGATTCGCGGCGATGGCCACCTTCGGCACCGTGGGAAAAACGATGGCATCGAGCTTGTGGCGGCGGAACGTGTCCTTGTACAGCTTTTGCAGCGCCGGGCGGCTCGTCTTGAGCGCGGCATCGTAGGCCGGTTTGGCGTCGACCAGCGTGTTGTTGGGTCCGGGCAGCTTGCGCGGAATCACCAGCCCATCGTAGGTGCCTTTCACGTCGGGGCTGGCGATGCCCTTGGCCAGTTCCTCGATCGAGATGCCGGCGCCGCTTTTCTTCAGGTAGCCCACCATGTCGTCGTAGGCCTCGTAAAGCGCCACCGGGAAGCCTATCGCGCCATTCAGCTCGGCCAGTTGCGGCATCTCGACATCGACCACCGTCACGCCGGCGCCCTTCATCCTGGCGATGGCGGCGTCGATCGCCGCCTTGGTGTCGGCATCCAGGTTGGCCTGGGTCGAGGCGACCACGCCGACGCGCACTTTCTTCAGGTCCGCCGCCCGCGCCGCCTTGCCGCCGCCGATCAGCCGGTCGAGCAGTTCCACGTCGGCCATGGCAACGCCCATCGGCCCCGCCGTGTCGCGCGTATGCGAGATCGGCGCGATGCCCGCCTGCGAATAGCGGCCGACCGTCGGCCGCAGCGAGGCACAGCCGTTCAGGGCGCAGGGAATGCGCAGCGAACCGCCGGTATCGGTGCCCAGGCCCGCGGCGACGATGCGCGCGCCGATCGCCGCGCCGCTGCCCGAGGAGGACCCGCCGGCAATCCGGGCCGGATCGTAGGCATTCCTCACGCCCCAGTCCGCCCCGGTCTTGAACGCGGCGTTGTAGCCGGAAATGCCGAAGGCCAATTCGTGCATGTTGGTCTTGCCGAGGACGATGGCCCCCGCCTTGCGCAGTTTGGCGACGACCGGCGCGTCGGCCCTGGGCACGAAATTCTTCAGCGCCGGCGTGCCCGCGGTCGCCGGCAGGCCGGCCACCTGGATGTTGTCCTTGACCACCACCGGCACGCCGCCCAGCGGCAGGCAGGCCTTGCCCTTGCCGCGCGCGGCATCCGCCGCCCTGGCCGCCTTGAGGGCGCCGGCCTCGTCCAGGGTGATGAAGGCATTCAGGTCCGCGCGCGACCGGGCGCGCTCCAGTGCGGCCGTAACCAGCGCTTCGCTGGTGTATTTCCCGGCGCACAAATCGGCGGCGGCCTGGGTCGCCGTCAGCGCATCGAGATCGGGTTGCGCCGCCGCCAGCGGCGTGGTCGCCGCGCAAGCGGCAGTGGCGAAGATGCTCGCGGTCAGGCGTGAAATGTGGGGATTGCGCATGCTGTGTGCTCCTGCAATGGATGGTCGTCGAGCCCGGTACGGATGCCGGACCTGTCGCAGATTCTCGGCCAGGAGAGGCAGGATGTATGTCCCCATTTCGGAGGACAGTGGCGGCGATTCGGCCCGAAACCCATATCGCGCCCCGGGGTCTTGTGCCGCATAATGATTACCGCCGCGCACCCACCAGCGACAAGGAGTAGATGACATTGGCCTTGACAAGCGAACTGCCCTTCTTTGAAGCGCGACACCGCGAACTGGAGGCCTCGTTTCGTGCCTGGGTCGCGGCCCATCTCACCCACTTTGAAGCCAATGAGGGAGGCGACGGCCAGGTCGCCAGAGAGATATTTCGTCTCCTTGCCAGGGACGGCTGGCTACCGGCAACGGTCGCGCCGCAAGCCGGTGGGCTGCAGGGAAGCATCGACCTGCGCGGCGTTTGCCTGATGCGCGAGATTCTCGGTTACAGCTCCGCCATCGCCGACGTGGCGTTTTCCGAACCATGGCTGGCGGCGCTGCCGATTGCCCTGTACGGCTCGGCGGAGCAGAAACGCTGGCATCTTGAAGCACTCTGCGCGGGAACCTGCCTGCCCGCGTTCGCGCTCTCCGAGCCCGAGGCCGGGTCGGACGTGGCGGCGATCAAGACCACGGCGACTCCGTCGGACGGAGGCTATCTGCTCAATGGTCGCAAGACATGGACCTCGAATTCGGGTTTCGCCGATCTCTACGTGGTTTTCGCTCGCACCGACGGCGAATCCGGCAATCACGGCATCTCGGCATTCCTCGTCGATGGCCGTGCGCCGGGAATTGAACTGCAGGAGCGGCTTCGCGTCATGCCGCCGCACACCGTCGGTACCCTTCGCTACGAGAATTGTTTCGTTCCCGCGACATCGATCCTGGGCGAATCGGGGCAGGGATTCGCCATCGCAATGCACGCACTTGAACTGTTCCGTCCGACGGTCGGTGCAGCAACGCTGGGTATTGCCCGACGCGCGATGGACGAAGCCATAACCCGGAGCATGGAACGGGTGGCGTTCAGGAAACCCATTGCCGAACATCAACTGATCCAGGCGAAACTGGCGGATATGGCCGTCAAGACAGAAGCGGCGGCACTCCTCGTATATCGGGCCGCATGGGGCCACGATGTCGGTTCCGCTACCGTCGGGCGAGACGCTTCGATTGCGAAGCTCTACTCCTCGGAAATCGCCCAGGAAGTGGTGGATCAGGCGCTTCAGATTTTTGGTGGATTGGGCGTGGTCGAGGGTACAACCGTCGAACGCCTGTATCGGCACGTTCGCGCTTTTCGTATCTTCGACGGAACGAGCGAGATACAGAAGCTGATCATCGCCAGACACCTGCTCAAGAGGTAAATTGGTAGCGGGAGGCCCGGAGATGCGAGCAGCATCAGGCGTCGCGGTTGCTCGACTTCAGGCGGCCAGCACTTCCCGCAGGACATCACAGAGTTCGGGATGATCCGCCGACTGTTCAAGCAATGTCTTGGCATGTGGCCGGATCGCCTTGAGCATGTCATCCGGCGCGGCCCGACCGGCTTTCTTCAATGCGCGCGCATCGTCGCTCGCCAACGCCGCGGCAAGCGTCAGCGCCTGGCTTCGGTCCTTGGCTGCCTTCTCGGGAAAGCCGCGACGCCTGGCACTTGAATACAACTTGTGCCACACCATGCGCACCGCCTGCGGCAGCCTGACCGGAACGCATTGCGCACCGGCAAGCATGGCGGCCTGTTCAGGTGCCGCCAGCAAATAATCGTAAAAGGGAATGCTTTTCGCGGCCCATTGCAACTCGGGTACGCGAACAATCGCACCCAGGGTTTTGCCGTGCACCAGCATGTCGACGCGCAAACCATCGACGCCGGGCAACTTGACCGAAGTCGAAGGCTTGCTCGAAGGCAAACCCGGCACCGCAAAAAAAGGCAATCCAGTCGCCTGCATCGTCCGCATGAAAGGTACGGGCAACGCCAGTTTCAACTGCTGCCTGCGAGCAAGATCGATATCCTGGGTGCGCGACGCCACCGCTCTCACGCCCAACTCGTTGAGCCACGCCATGTAGCCCAGGGTACCGACCAATACCAATCCGGCCTCAAAAGCACCCTGATTGTGCAATTCCACCAGCACGCGCGCCACGGCCTTGTCAGCCACCTGAAAACCCAGCTTGCGCAGCGCCGACACCTGATCCGACGCCCAGCCGGAGAAATCCATGCGCGCCCTCATCGCTTCCAGCGCTGCGCTATCCCCGTCCTTGCAAACCAGCGTTTCCGATTGCTTGCGCGGCACGGAATAATAAACGCGATACCAGTAGGAAAAGCCGGTGCCGGAACGCAACGCAAGCGTCCCCGGCGACCCCGGCAGCAAAAGACCCGCGCCAAGCGTGCGCTCCTTCAACTCCGCGTACTGCGTGCGGAAGGCAAGTTCATGCTGGCGGAAATGAAGCGCGTCAACGGGCATGGCGGCAAGATGCGGTGAAATGCTTACCCAACGAATTTATAATTCATTGGGTAAATATATCAGCATCGCCCGAAATCCGCTTGCGTGGTGGATCAGCTCGCGCTGTGCGAGTTCGACCGCCTTTGCCTGCCGCCGGTCATGACGCCGGCGCATCCGGATCGGGATCGAACACCGCGTCGATGGCTTGACCCCGACCATGCAGGTACTCATGGATTCACGCGCACGCAAATCTTGCCGCTGACCTTGCCTTCCTGCATCCGACGCTGAGCGGCGCCTACCTGGCCCAAGTCCACGATTTCGCTGATGCGCGGCGTGATTACGCCATCGGCCGCCAGTGTCGCCAGGCGCCCAAGCAGTTCGGCATCGGTCTTCAGCAGGTATGGCACGCAGCGTTGCCGGGATGTCAGCCGGGCAACCAGCGCCGCCAGGTACAAAGCCGCGCTCGGCATGGTGTTGATGTAGATGCCCCCGACCTTCAGGCACGGTCTTGAACTTGCAAATGATGCGCTGGCGGCAGCATCGAAGATCACATCGAAGCGATCGCCGCAGTTCTGCCAATTGTCGGTCTTGTAGTCGATGACGCGGTCGGCGCCGATGGAGCGGACATAGGCGATATTGGCTGTGCTGCACACCCCGGTGATGCGAGCGCCGATCGACCGGGCCAGTTGCACGGCGCTGGAACCCACGGCGCCGGATGCCCCTGTGATCAAAACCGATTGGCCGCGCTGGAGTTGTGCAATGTCGGCAAGTGCCTGCAAAGCGGTGCCGGAAGCCACCGGCAAACTGGCGGCCACTTCATCGCTCAGAGCCTCGGGAATGGGTGCGATCAGATCGGTCGACAGCACGACAAACTGCGCGCACGATCCCTCGCCACCCAATGGATCGACAGAACCGAATACGCGTTGCCCGATGGCATAGCCGTGCACATTCGCGCCCAGGGCAGTGATTTCGCCGGCGAAGTCTTTTCCCGTAATTGCAGGGCGCTTGGGCCGCCCCACCATGCGCAGCATGCCACTGCGCAGCTTGAAATCCACCGGATTCAAGCTGGCCATATGGACGCGCACCTGGACCTGGCCGCTGGCGGGTTGCGGCGTGGGAACTTCACACAGCGACAAGACCGATTCATCGCCGAAATGGTGGTACATGACTGCCTGCACTGGACTCTCCAAGGGTGAAGCCGCCGCTGGCCGTCGGCGACATTACGGTCCAAGCTTTTCCACATCCTGCCACTAATCGGATCGATTGCGGTCGGTGACATGGGATCGGCTGACCTCATATCACTTGCTCGATTCAGTCTTCTTCCTCGCCCCAATAGCCCGCTTCGCGCTGATGGCGGATTGCGAGAATCAGCACCGCGGCCTGCGCTTCCTCCAGGCTGTAGAGCGCGGCATAGCCGGTGCGACCGCGGGATCTCAGTGCGCGTCGGGCTCGTGCATCCACGCCGGGATGTCGCGCTGGCCATGCAATACGCGCCAGACCTCGACGTGATCGGTATGCTCGAAGTAGAAGACCAAGTGCGGGAAACGGGTCAGCGGCCAAAAACGCAGGCCGGGCAGATTCAACTCGTGCGCGTAACGGGGTGATCCGCTGGCCGGATGACGGCCGATATGCGTGTAGGCCCGCTCCAGCGCATCAATGAAGCTCAGCGCGGCTTGGTCCGCACCCTCGTCCAGGTAGCAAGCGATGGTCTAGGCGACATCTCGATTGGCCAGCTCACGCGGGATTACCGGTTTCAACTTCACCCGCGAGCGCGTTGGCGGACACGTCCGCGCAGCGTCGCGAAATAGGCAGCATCGGCTGGCGCCGCCACCACCGATTCCGCACCGGCCAGGAGGATATTTCGCAGCTGCAGCCGATCCTGGTCGCGGCGGATCAGTTCCAGCACATATTCGCTGCTGGTGCCGTAGCCGCGCTGGTCGACTTGCTCGTCGACAAAGGCCTTGAGCGAATCAGGCAAGGAAATGTTCATCGTGCTCATGGGGCGAGACTGGAATATTTGGCAAAATTTTGCAAGCGCCAGCATTATCGGTCCGCGTCGAGACGGGCTACGAGTTCACGGACCTCGACGCGCTGCTGGAAGTCCCCGGTGGGACGCGGCGATTCGAGGTGTCGCCGAAGCAAATCACTCCGACCCCAAATCGCCCTTGGCGACCGCGGACTATTTCGGCTTGTAGGTAGCGAGGTCGATGCCTTCGCGCGCCATCGCCGCTGCTACCGGCGGCTGCGCGGCGACGCGGGCGACATAGGTTTGGTAGGCCGGCAGCGAGGCCGGATCGATACCGCCGAGCCCGCCCCAGCGCAGGAATGTCAGCGCATAGGCATCGACGAAGGAAAGCCGGTCGCCGAGCAGGAAGGGGCCGGCCTGCTGCGCCAGGGTCTGGATGCGTTCCAGGCACTCGCGGAACGCCGCCACGGCGGTGTTGCGGACATCCGCCTGGGCGGCTTCGCTCGCCGCGAACTTGGCCGGGCGGAAAATATGCGTGAAGGTCGGATGCACGGTGTTGTTCATCCAGGCGAACAGCGACATCGCCTGCGCCCGCTGCCAGCTATCGCTCGGCAGCAGCCCGGCCTGGGGAAAGCGCCGGTCGAGGTAATCGCAAATCGCCACGATCTGGTTCAGCGGCTTGCCGTCGACCACCAGCAGCGGCACCTGGCCCAACTGGTTCAGCGCCAGGTATTCCGGCGTGTGCTGCTCGCCCTTGTGCAGCTTCACCGTCTGGCTTTCGATTTCCTCGCCCGTGGCAGCCTTGATCGCCTCGATCCCGACATGGGGTACGAAAGAACAGGCGCCGGGGCCGTAGTAGAGCTTAATCATGAGCAGTCTCCTCTGGGGTCGTGAAATGGACGCAGCGGCGAATTCTCGCACGGGCCGACGGAGGATCGCGAGAGGCTACGGAGCCGGCGCAATACGAATCAGGAGTCTCCAGCAGCGTAGCGCCGGCGCCTGCGCGTGTTCAGAAAAATGGAAGGCCCAAGCCGTATCGATTCTGGATTCAGGTCAGGCGTGGCGCGCCATCCTACGACTTGGCGGCGACTGGCTTGGCCTGGCGCCTGGCGCGCCCAGCACTCTTGACGCTCGCGGCATCCCAGGACGTTGCCGAACCGCTATCTACACCGGCACGGACGTCCTGGCGCAACTGCGCCAACTTTGCCGCGCGCAGATGATCCTGTTCATCCATGAGACGCAAGGCTTCGCGCACCACCTCGCTGGCCGACGTGTAAAGCCCCGAGCTGACTTTTTGCCGCACCATTTCTTCAAGGTGCGGAGTGAGATTGACATTCATGCCCATGTTCGATTCCTCGCTGTGCCGGCCGCCTGACGACGACCATTCGCGACAATGCTATCAAATATTGTCAAAGATCGACATATTCGCCGGCGACTCCCAGGACAGACGTTGAAAAGTCGACGCTGGCGACACGGTGATTCGAGCTTTCAAGTAAGCAAATCGAGCTGGCCCCATAGCGCCATCGGTCAGGAGATATATTTCCTATTGTACATAGGCTATATATTGCTATCATGCAATACATGAAAGCCACGCTGATCGCCCAGGCGAAGGAAGTTCGCGACGATGGATCGATCGTCGAGATCGTGGTTTGGGAACTGGCCGAGCCCTTGCCACCATGCGCCCATCCGTACAAGTACCGGCTGTTCTTTGGCGCGGCCGGCGAATGCTTCGTGCGCTACGACAACGAACGCGGCAAGGGCGATCATCGGCACGCCAGCGGCGTCGAGACGAGCTACGAGTTCACCGACCTCGACGCGCTGCTGGCCGACTTCGAACGCGACGTGACGAACTGGAGGGACAAGCAATGAAAGCCATCATCGAAGTTGGCAGCAAAGGGACCGTATTCAAGGCCGCGCGGGAACAACTCGCGCAGAAGGAACGTGGCCGGACCCCGGACTACCGCCTTTCCTTCGAGTCGGCACGCATGCTGTTCGCCGAGCTGACTCCCGCCCGCCTGGATCTCCTCAACACCCTACGCGGCATGGGTCCGGCGAGCGTGTATGCGCTGGCCAAGACTGCCGGGCGCAATTACTCGAATGTCCACGCCGATGTTGCCCGCCTCGTCGAACTGGGGCTGATCGAACGCACCGACGACGACATGGTGACCGTTCCCTTCGATGCCGTCGAGATTCGCATGGCATTGGCTCGGGCTGCTTGAAAATACTGGAGCCCGCGCGTTTATCGGTGGATCGTTCAAGAGTTGGCGCTGGCGATGCGGCGATTCGGGGTGTCAAAAGATCAAATCAAGCTGCTCCCAAATCACTCGGCCCAGTAGCCCGCTTCGCGCTGATGGCGGATCGCGAGAATCAGCACCGCATCCTGCGCTTCCTCGTAACTGTTGAGCGCGACATAGCCGGTGCGGCCGCGGGATATCACCAGTTCCCGCAAGGAAAACTCGACAGGACGACCGATCAGCGGGTGGCGAGCCAGCAAGCCGACGGCTTCCTCGATCAGTCCCACCGTCTCAAGCGCCGCCTTCGGATCGGCCTCGATCAAGAAGTCAGTCAGCCTTTCGAGATCGACCAGGGCCCTCCCCGAATAGCTCAGCTTCGCCAAGACCCGGCCTTCGGCTTGGCGGCCTTGCCGCCGGCAATGCGCGCTTTCAGGTAAGCATGAACCTCGGCGGCGTCGTAGCCCTTGCCGGTCTTCAGCATCTGTTCCCGCGCCGCCAGCGCCTCGGCCACGAAGCCGGCCCGCTGTTCAGCCGCCGTGGCCGCCTGCTCGATCGCATGGACCATGAAGGCGTGCGGCGACACGCCGATCTTCTCGGCTGCGGCGACGGCGCGCTGCTTGAGTTCGTCGGGAAGTTTCAGCGATGTGGTGGACATGGTTGGTCACCTTTGTACGCGGGTGACACCATGGTAACACCTGCGGGGCGGGAGTAGCGCGAGAATGGAAAGTCGGCGCTCGCGAGACGGCGGATTGAGCCTTCGAAAAAGAAAATCAAGCTGATCCCATATCGCCTTTTGATCTCGTATCGCCCCGATCGAGAAATTACAGTCGAATCGACTTTTCGATATGAGAATAGGCAGGACCAACAACATATTTTGCGTTCTCCAAATCCGGGCAGATTTGGGATGTTGTTAAGAATATCTGGTGATCAACCTGAATTGAATCCGACTCGGACCTAATTATTCTCTGAAAATTGTAGCTTCGATCGGTCTCCATTCCACCGTCTTCAATGCCATCCAGAATCACAAGTCTGGGAAATCGAAATAGCGGTGACTTGGTTGATGCAAGCAACAATGCTAGGTGAAAGCTATGGCGTAGATAAACCATGGAGCTTGCAGAAAACTGCCTCTGTCCGTCAATGCTGATGCGATTTGCTGCGAAATCAATATCTATTGATTCGGCTGAAGTAAATTCAGTTTGCCTTTCTAAGTCGCTCTTAAGGAGGTTTTTCAGACAATTCGCCACCTCCAAATATGCCCTTTGCCTCCTTACGGTCTGCTCATTTCGCACACCATCAATACGTCCCTTTACCCATGCAAGGTCAGATTCAATTCCTGCAGCTTTTTCGTTCTGACTGTTCAGTAACTCCGCAAGCTTAAGCAGTTCTGACGTGTGCTTTAGCTCTTGCTCTGTCCGACCAATTTCACGCGACATCTGCTGCATAGCAATCTGTGAAGCTGGGCGCCAACTTCTGCTGTTACTACCAAATTCACGCTCTGCTTCCTTTGCCCGAATCTCAATGGCTGGAATTTGGCGAACGATATCATCCAACTCAGTACGCTGAGACTCCCGAATAGCCGTCGACTCCCTTATTTGTAGCGCAAGCTCATTTCGCATGCGTGCCAACTGCGACTTAGCGGAATCCTTTGTGATCGATGACTTACATAAGGAACACGACTCAGCCGAACTGAGCTGTGGATCAATTTTTGAGAAGCAAGCAGGGCAAAATGAAAATACTGCTGATCCCAAATGAGCTTCCGCAGTAATTGACTCGTTGAGGCTCACGATACGTTCTTCAAGTTCGGATAAAAATAAGGCTGAGTCGGCAATCTCACTCTCAAGTTCCTGCCTGCGCCGCTTTAGGGACGAGAGCTGAGCCAAGGTGCTATCCAGTTCTTTACGGAGCCTGTTGTCTTCGTCAGACGCAGATGGAGAATCCAATTCTTCATAACTCTGGCTATCTAGCTTTCTGTGACACTCAACCAACTCAGCTGAGAGACTACTTAGGCGCTCCCTAAGAAAATCGAGTGATATCTCGGTGCCAGAGGATCCAAAGGCAGCATAGATCGTACGAATTCCACTTCTAATTTCGGCCAGCTGCTTTTCGAGCACGCTTTCGCGAAGCTTAAGCTCATATAGTTCATTCCCATCGATGCCAAGCAGATAGTCACCGACTGCTGCGCGTGTAATCGCAGGATCAAACTTCTCTGATCTAAATAGCTCACCCGAGGGTGTCTCCTGATCTGAATAGATCAGCCGGAGCAACTGATGAATCGAAATGTTCTCTCCGCTATCCCCTCTCAACTCTGGCATTTCTAGAGCTCTGAACAGAATTTGAGAAAAGCTCTCCTTTGACTCACTTCTTCGATAAGGAAAGCGCTGCCAATTGCTTTCCTTGTCAGTGACTAACGCCTCTTCGAGGCCCCCCCAAAAAATTGACATCGGAGTTTGCGGAGCAGCAGAGATAGAACGCCGGAGTGTAAGAACCACTCCATTTGTAGTTATTTCTAACAGGGACTCGTCACAAAGTAGCGCCGTTTGATTGAAACGAATACTTTCTGAGCCAAGTGTGAACGCGATGAACCGTACGATCGTGGTTTTTCCAGCGCTATTTTCGCCACGTAAAACATTTAAACCAGCGTGAAACTGAACATCTACCACTGGCTTTCCGCGCCTCCTGATCACTAAACGGCGAATACCTATCGTTGGCTTAAATTGGGTCATATCGATGCTCCATTAGACCCGAACGGTCCTTAAGCCCGCTCGGACCCAGGAGTGGAATTGCTGTGAGCTCTTTAACAATAAACTCTCGTATCGGCCTTTGCCTAGCAACGAAGCTTTCGATCGTCGCTCGCAGCGCTTCAGGTAAATCACTCGAGCTTCTCGCGAGGACACCCTTTTTCTCTTCCTGATCATCCAAGAAACCAGCCGCAATCAAACTCGATACCGCAGCTTGAAAAATTGGCCGCATACGCTCAAAGGCTGCTCGCTGCTTCAATGGATTTCGATACGGGTTAATTAAACCACGTGAAATCTTACGAATTCTTAGATGATCGGAGGACAACCGCATATCCGCGATTGTTGCAGGGAAGGCCAGATAGTAGTCGGCAATTCGAACGCTCTCAACGGGCAATGACTTAGCATTACAGCGCTCCAAAATGGAGAGAATTCGTATGGAGCAATGATACGGATCTAGCGTCGGATCGTAGATCAACACGGATCCCACCTGATGTGGCAATTGCCACCCAAGAAATATAGCAGGCTCTGAATCTCGACCTTATCGAGCATCAGTGGATTATCTTCGAGTGCTTTAAGCGTCGGAGAGATTACGTTGTCCAGAATCGCCTTATCAACTTGCGCGCGATCAACCCCACTCTGAATCATTGGCCGAACCGTTTGCTCGAAGTTAACCACAATTTCCGCAAGCAAATAGGCAAATATCATCTGCGCAGTTTTTGAGCCTTGGTTGCGCATGATCAGTTTGTATGCAGCTTGTTTTCGTGCCAATGCCTCTTCAAGAAGATCGGCCCGCCCGGAACTAGTTAGTTTGTCTTCCAGACTTCGAACATCGGATGAAGTGCTGTTAGAAAACCAATGCTCAAGCTTGTCGATCAATGATGAAAGCGTCTGGTCCGTTGCCGCCTCAGATCGATATTGCTCGACCAAAGCGGTCATTGGAGTACGCGGACTAGGAAGTTGGTAAGAGTTATTTATATCGCGACCAGCGAGATCGCGCCCTGCTTTATTCCCTAGCTGGTTCATCACGAGTCAGTTTGAAGATCCTAGGGTCTGTTCTCAATCATGCGGACAGTGCTATGCCATATGCAACTGAGGTC
>NZ_JASJPC010000004.1:0-123369 GCF_031426875.1 Sulfuritalea sp. | reverse complement strand
TTGCTGGATGCAGGCTACCCTGTGGTGATGTCATGTATTACGGAAGCCTCAATAGAAGGGGGCAGATGATGGTCTTGGCGAAGAGAATCTTTCGAAGATGTTGGTTGGCGATTCAGCAGCAACTTGGGTGAGGAGATCGAAGGCAATGGCAGTATTCGGACGTAACACGAGCTTGGGCAAAACGATTGGCGAACTTGCTGCAAGACCGATCCTGGAGGCGAATGTGTCGCCTTTGATAGTCGACGTCGGTGCTCGTAACGGCATGTTCCTGCTTCCATGTGCCTACTCGGCAATGGCAACGCTCGTGGGGTTCGAACCGAATCCCGATGAGTATCGGAAGCTCGCGAAAGGCGAGACCGATATGCACTTTTGGGCTACGCAGAACGACCTCGATATCCCAAAATTCAGGGAAGAGCGCTACTTCGACTGCGCAGTTTGGGATCGCGAATGCTCACAGACGCTTTACATCACGCAGGGCCCCGGAGCCTGTACCCTGATGGGGCCGACGTTGCCGCTCATGAAGAATACCTATTTCCTCTATCCATGGGGGGATCATAGGCGGCGCCAGAGTGTCTATGACGTTCACACCCGCGTTGTCGAAGAACGCGAAATCCGGTGCAAGCCGCTAGATGCCCTGTTCGGAGCCGATGAGAAAATAGACTTCCTGAAGGTTGATGTCGAAGGAGGGGAACTAAAGGTCTTTAATGGTGCGCAGGCACTATTGGAACGCGGTCAGATTCTTTTCATCCAGGCCGAGTTCCAAGCATTTCCCTACTATCAGGATCATGCTGTATTCGGGGATCAACATGCGTTCTTGGCAAAACACGGCATGCGTTTGATCGACCTGAATCTGGAACATTCCCGCTACCGTCGCGGCGATGCTGACATTCCGGATGATTGCGGTCGATTGCCATTGTTCTCTGGCGATGCGTGGTTCATGATTGATCCAGATAGAAATGATTTGAGTCCCCTGGATCGACAGCGACTAGCCTTGGTGTTGCTGGCCTTTGGCTTCAATTCTCTCGCGCTCAGCCTCCTCATCGAAGCTGGACTATTGGCAGAAGTCGAATTGACGGCAATATGTAAGGCGATGGCGTCGAGTCCGGACAAAACGCGAAAGCGGCGGTTGTTGGACGCTTGGAATCGAATTCCGGTAGCGGCGTACGAAGTCTTTACCAAGTTGATAAGCCGGCTGAGGTTGCGCGCTTGACTCCAGTGTCGGTTTTGTTCGTATTTACTGCGGAATCCTATCATCGGGAGGCGGCACCGGTGATTGAGGAGTTCGTGCGCAGAGGGGCTAAAGTGGCGGTCCTGTTGGGCTTTCACTCCAATCATACTGAACCCATCGCGGAGACCTGTCGAAGGCAGGGCATCACGGTTGAGACAGTTCCAGTTGAAGCTGGATATGGAACGCTGGAGGCTTCAGTCGCTGCGACGGACCAAAATGAGGTTAGAAAGGGATTCATTGCAATCGCGTCGTCGCCAAAGATGACGGTCCTTCGGGCCTGGATACGGAAAGCCGGCCTGGCGCGATTGTTCAGTTTGCCCTTGCATATCGCGAAGTGCATAAAAAGGCGCCGCATTGCAGATGACATTATCACAAGGCATCAGCCCGACGTAGTGGCTATGGGTTCCTACCATAGCTCCGGACAAATCGACAATGCCATATCTCGTGCCTGCAAACGGCAATCGGTACCGACATATTGCATTCCGAACTCGCCATATCTCGGAACGCTGACGCTGCGGGTTGGCCGCTTGAATCACCTTGAGCAGGGCATGGCTTCCCAAGTAATCCGAGTCGGATACGACCCAATCAATCGTATGCTCGGATGGCTTTTCCCATCATGGACAAGTGTACTTCCCGACGGGAGTCGAGTCTTCTATTGGGATCCTATGACGATGCTGGCAGCGACCCTGACCGGACTGCAAATGAACCGACTGTGGTTAAAGCCATCGCTTGATTTCAGGAAGGTGTTTGTCCACTCGGAGTATTCCCGCGGACTGTTGTTGCGCGACGGCTATCCGGCGGATCGGATTGTGGTAAGTGGTCCGCCGCTTCTTGATTCCGTTGTGGAGAAAATTGGCGATTCATCGAAAGAAGATGCGATGTACTCGCATATCAATCTGCCGGTCGGATCACCATTCATCTTGTTCAATGTTGAACCATCGGCCGAACACAACTATTGCGATTGGAGTCGACATTGGCGGCAGTTTCACGAAACCATGGCGCAAGTGGTTGAGTCTGGTCTGCCTGTGGTCTTGTCGCTGCATCCGTTGTGCGTTTTGGAAAACTACCGATTCGTGGAAGCACAATACGGGGTGGTTATTTGTACGGCTTATCGTATTCACGATCTTTATCCTTACTGTGCAATTAGTGTTTCCTTCCCGTGTTCAACAAATTTGCTTGCGCTGACATTCGAGAAGCCCCTCGTCATTTATGATCATTTTGGAATACTGGGCCGGGATGAAGAGAGCAAAATCCTCAACAGCATTCCGGGGGCCCTCATTGCTGAGTGCGCATCGGAAATTCTCCCGAACATTCGGGCCTTGCGCGAAATGCTGGCAGCTCCAGACACTGTCCGGCAACGAAGTTCGACAGGCCGCCGGGCGACAGAAATCATAATTTCATCGATCCAATCAGACCTGTCAGATGCCGGTGTGAGGTAACACCAATGCTCCAATTAGTTAATGAGTTGTGCAAATTTTCCACAGGTGTTGTCGCTGACCAGAACGCGCCGCTTTTCGAGCGCATCGGCCGGGAGCTGCCCTTGCGGATGTTTCGCTTTGCATCTGGCGACGCCTATAACGGCTGGCAGGTACCGAACAACTGGCGCGTCAAACGGGCAAAGCTCTATCGGGATGGTGTCGAGGTTTTCGACGGCACGGCCAATACGCTCGGCGTTGGCTACTACTCGAAGTCGTTTTCCGGCGAACTCTCCTGGGATGAATTGCGCCCGCATCTGGTCACCAACCCGAACCAGCTCGAGGCCTACATGTTCCACTGCGTCTGGCAGTACCGGCCGTGGGACGCAGATTGGGTGTTCTCGATGCCTTACCGGGTCTTCAGAGATCTTGGCCCCGGCCGCTACCGCGTGGAACTGGAAACGGAATACGAGCCGGGCGAAATGCTGGTTGCCCATGCGGAGATCAAGGGGCGCAGCGACAAGATCGTCGTGTTCAACTCCAACACCTGCCATCCGCACATGGCCAACGACGGGTTCGCCGGTACCACCGTGCTGATCCGCTTGATGCAGTGGCTGGCAACGCGCGACAACCATTACACCTACCGCCTTGTGCTCGGGCCCGAGCATCTGGGAAGCGTGTTTTATCTTCGCGACCTGCCGGCCGACGAGGTGGCACGCATGGTCTGCGGCGTCTTCGAGGAAATGCCGGGCACCGGCGGGGCGGTGAAGGCAACCAGTACGTTCAAGGGCGGGCACAAGCTGGACCTCGCTTTCGCCAACGCCCTGAAGCACCATGCGCGGGACTACGCCCTGGTACCCTGGCGCAAGGGCGCAGGTAACGATGAGACGGTGTGGGAGGCTCCCGGGTACGAAGTTCCCTTTGTCGAAGTGACGCGTTGCGAGGATCAATTCGCCCCTTATCCCGAGTACCATTCCAGCCTCGACACGCCGGAGCTGATGATTCCCCGGCAGTTGGACGAGATGCTGGAGGTCTTGCGGCAGGTGGTCTTGACGCTGGAAGGCGACGCCACCGTGCAGCGAACCTTCAACGGCCTGATCTGCCTTTCCAATCCGGCTTATGACTTGTACATGGAGCGCCCCGATCCGACGGTGACCAAGGACCTGGACGCCGATGCGGAAAAATGGGGTCATTTGCTCGACTGCCTGTTCCGGTACATGGACGGAAACATGACCATTCTCGACATCGCTGAACGTCACGACCTGCCTTTCGATCGACTGTTGCGCTACCTGCGCCGCTATGAGGAGAAGGGTCTGGTGCGCCTGACGTTCTCCGAGTGCACCCGACCGGAATCGGTGCGCGTGCCATGAACAAGCCCCGGTCCGTATTGAGCATCATCGACATCGGAATCAGCAACATCGGGTCCGTGGTCCGGGCCTTCCAGCGTCTGGGGATTCAACCGGAACTCGTCGCCGATGCGACGGCGGTGGAAAGTGCGCACGCCATCGTCCTGCCGGGCGTCGGCGCCTTCGGTGACGGCATGGCGGCACTCAGGGAAAAAGGGCTGGTGGAACCGCTGCGCGAAGCGGCGCGGGCCGGCAAGCCGATTCTCGGCCTTTGCCTTGGCATGCAGTTGCTGGCCGACTCCAGCGAGGAATATGGCAGCCACACGGGGCTCGGGATCATTCCGGGCGCGGTGGTCAAGCTCAAGCCGGGTGTCGGCGAGCGGGTTCCGAACATCGGCTGGTGCGATGTCCTGCCCCACGACGGCACGCGTCTGTTCCACGATTTCGCGGCAGGCACGCCGCTCTATTTCGTCCATGGCTACCACATGATCTGCGCGAATCCGGGCCACGTTGCCGCGACCATGTCGTTCGGCGGCGGACAAGCGACGGTTGCGGTGGAACACGGCAACGTGTTCGGCATCCAGTGCCATCCGGAGAAGAGTCAGGACGCCGGTCTCGGCATACTCGATGCATTTGTCTCCATCGCAACGGAAAGCGCCGCATCATGAACCGGCCGCGTCTCATACCCTGTCTCCTGCTCAAGAACGGCGTCATCGTGCGCAGCCAGTTGTTCAAGGTGCATCAGGTGATAGGCAATCCGATGAGCACCGTGGAACGCTACTCGCACTGGAATGTGGACGAGCTTGTCATCCTCGACATCAGTACCGGCAATGCGGGACACGACCTTCGTCGCGACGACATCCAGCAGCGCTACGAGGGCGATACGGTGCTCGACGTATTGCGCGAGGTGGCCAAGGTCTGCTTCATGCCGCTCACCTTCGGCGGCGGCATTCGCAGCATCGACGACATCGGCGCCCGGCTCGCCGCAGGCGCCGACAAGGTCACGATCAATACCGCGGCCATCGACGATCCGTCGTTTGTTTCGCGCGCGGCGGAGCGTTTCGGCAGCCAGTGCATCGTCGTTTCCATCGATGCCCGCCAGGACAGCAGCGGCGCTTACGAGGTCATGGCCGACGGCGGCAAGCGCCCGACGGGCATGACGCCGGCCGACTGGGCGCGCCGCGTCGAAGAACTCGGCGCCGGCGAGATATTTCTCAATTCCGTCGACCGCGATGGCTCGGGGATGGGATACGACCTCGATCTCGTCCGCTCGGTGACCGGCGCGGTGACCATACCGGTCATCGTCTGCGGAGGGGTCGGGCAATACGAGCACTTTGCCCCTGGGGTTCTCGAAGGCGGCGCGAGCGCGATTTCGGCGGCGAATATCTTCCACTTCTTCGAGCTCAGCTATCCGCACGCAAAGCAGGCCTGCATCGACGCGGGGGTAGCCCTGCGGCCGGTCGGTCTCGGCAGCCGCTACCTTGTGCGCGAGCCGGAGTACGACATGGAGCGGGAGATCGCCCGGCATGGCGAACGGCTTCGCCAGGCACGCGATGGCGACTATGTCGCGGCAAGACCGGAGAGCGCGGGACGTCGCCACCACATCCGCTGGTGCACCAGTTGCGTCTACCCCTCCATCAGCGCGGCGCCGATGGAGTTCAACGACACGGGTGAATGTACCGGCTGCCAGATGTCCAAGGTGAAGGCGACGATCCCCGGTTCCGAATGGGAACGACGTCGGGAACTGCTGCGGGAGATCGTCGATCGCTACCGCAGCCGGGATGGCGCGCGCCACGATTGCGTCATCGCCGTGTCCGGTGGCAAGGACAGCTATTTTCAGACCCATGTCCTCAAGCACGAGTTCGGCCTGAACCCGTTGCTGGTGACCTACAACGGCAACAACTGGACGCCGGTCGGATGGCGCAACATGCTGCGCATGAAGGAAGTCTTCGATTGCGACCATGTGATCGTGCAACCCGCGGTAAAGAACCTGGTCAAGCTCAACCGTCTGGCCTTCGAAATCATGGGCGACATGAATTGGCATGCCCATGTGGGGATCATGACTGCACCGGTTCGCGTGGCCGCACAGTACGGCATTCCGCTGGTGTTCTATGGCGAGCACGGCTACCTGGACCTGTGCGGCCAGTTCTCGATGGACGACTTCCCCGAGATCAGTTATCGCGACCGACTCGAACACTTTGCCCGCGGCTACGAGTGGAATTATTTTGTTGGCCGCGAAGGGCTGCGGAGTGCCGACATGATTCCCTGGAAGTATCCCGACGACGAACAGCTTTTCGACCTGGGGCTGCGCGGCATCTTTCTCGGAAATTATGTTTACTGGGAAGGCAATGAGCACACGAAGATGGTGATCGAGCGCTACGGCTTTGAAGTGAATAACGAGCCGTTCGATCGCACCTACCGGACGATGTCCAACCTGGACGACATGCACGAGAATGGCGTGCACGATTACCTCAAGTACGTGAAATTCGGCTACGGGCGCGCCACCGACCATGCCTGCAAGGATATTCGCGCGGGCCTCATGACCCGACAAAAGGCCGTGGAAGTCGTCAACCACTACGATCCCATCAAGCCCCGCGACCTGAAGCGATGGCTCGAGTACGTCGGAATGACGGAAGACGAGTTCGACCGGATCGCGGACACGTTCAGGGATCCACGGGTATGGCGCATGGAGAACGGTACCTGGAAGCGGGACATGCTGGATGCGAATTGAATGCTGAATCACATCAAGGATTCCCTCGCGCTGGCCAACGAACGCGAAAGGTTTTTGCTGTTGGTGTTGTTCGTCGTCAATTTGGCCGGCGCGATTCTCGAGGCCGGCGGTGTCGGCCTCGTCTATGTGTTCCTCAAGGCGGTACTGGAGCCGGAAACCCTGGGTGGTCTGGATCTGTTTCAGAAACTCCACGGCTGGCTGGCGATCGAGGAACGACACGTGTTTTTCGCTGTCATGACCATGTTCGTCATGACGGTGTTTCTGGTGCGGATCGCCATCCAGTTCGTTGGCACCTGGATGATGCTTGGGATGCGCAAGAAGCTTCAGACGCGAGTGGCCGGCGTGCTTTTTTCCGGCTACATGCGTGTGCCATACGTTCGCCACCTGTCATCGAAATCGTCCCAGTTGATGAACAACGTGACGGCCAATGCCGGTGCTGCCGTTGCCCAATGCACGATGGGCCTCGTGGAGATCGCGAGTTCGGTGATTCTGGCTGCCGTGTTCGTCGTCACGCTTCTGGCGGTAAAGCCCGTTGAAACGCTGGTCGCTGTGATCGTCATTGCGGTCCTGGCGATCGTTTACTGGCGCGTGATGCACGAGCGATTGGTCCTCTGGGGCAGGCGCATGATGCGTGCCAACGAGGGGGTCTATGCCGCCGTCGGCGAAACGGCTGCCGCAATCAAGACAATCAAGGTCAATGGGGTCGAAAAGGCATTCGAAGAAAGATTCGGCGCGCTTGTCGAGGAGCAGATGAGCCTAACGGTCAAGAACGGACTCGCGCAACAGACTCCACGCCTGGTCCTCGAATCGGTGATCGTTGTCGGCGTATTCGGGACCATGTTCAGCATCTTTGCCGTCGGAAAAACAGTTCAATCGATCATTCCGACAATGGCCTTGTTCGGCATTGCCGCATTGCGCATGGCGCCGGCTTTTGTCCGCATCATCGCCGCGCTGCAGTTGTATCGAAACTCCACTCCGTGCCTCGAGGCAATACTGCCGGACTATCGCGAATTCGAATCTGGACACCGGGAAAACCTGGATGACGGAACGCCTCCGTCGAGACCGCTTGTGCTCGATCGGTCGATCGAGCTCGAGAATGTTGTCTTCCGGTACGCGGGCACCGACTCGCGCGCGCTCAATGGAGTCGACATCGAGATTGCCAGCGGGCAACTCATTGGCTTTGCGGGGTCTTCCGGATCGGGAAAATCGACAACGGTCGATATTCTGCTGGGCTTGCTGGAACCTACCAGCGGCAGCGTTCTGATCGACGGCGAGCCTCGTCTGCCTGTCGGCAAGTCCGGGCAAAAGGGCCTGTTTGCGTATGTCCCCCAGGAGCCGTTGATACTTGACGACACCATTCGCAACAATGTTGCTTTCGGAGTGAAGCCCGCGTTGATCGACGATGACAGGGTCTATGAAGCACTCAAAGGCGCGGCGCTCTACGATAAGGTGGCCGGCTTGCCCGGACGGCTGAATTCAGCCCTGGGAGAACGGGGCAATGCATTTTCGGGCGGGGAGCGCCAGCGCCTTGGCATCGCCCGCGCGCTCTATCTCGATGCCCCCGTGATCATTCTCGATGAGCCGACAGCATCGCTGGACGCCACGACGGAACACGAGGTTACCGAGGCGATCCGGAAACTGCGCGGCAGCAAGACCATTGTCGTCATTGCGCACCGCCTAAGTTCGATCTTTCACTGCGATACAATATACTTTTTTGAGGATGGAAAAGTTGCCGGACAGGGCAGCTTCAATGAGCTGACAAGCGATCTGCCTGCGTTTCGCAAGATGGTCGAGCATCTCCGGTGTGGCGACGCGCCCGCCGTGCAATGACATCCAACTCCCTGACGGCACAGGTATTCTGCCATCTTTGAATACTATCCTTGAACAATGACCGATCAAGTTACCGTCGCTGTGTCCGAGGCTGCGCTTGGCCAGCCGCTGAGCGAATCCGAGCTCTGTCCGGATGATCTGCTGAAGGAGCAGGAGGCTGCATTCGAGCGGGACATCGCCCGAATGCATGCGCGCGCTGCGGAGTTCGTGGCAGTGTCCTGTCCGGCCTGTGGCGGGACCACGTACGCTCCGGCGTTCGAAAAATACGGCTTCACGTTTTGCCTCTGCCAGTCCTGCGGGACGATCTACATGTCGCCGCGCCCGTCAGAGGCGGTCATGGGCGACTACTATGCCAATTCGGAGAATTACGCCTATTGGGCAAAACATATTTTCCCGGCGTCCGAACAGAGCCGGCGCGAAAAGATCCACAAGCCCTGGCTCACGAGAGTGCTCGACTACTGCGAGGAATTCCAGGTTCCGCGCGGCTTGCTTCTGGAGGTCGGCCCCGGCTTCGGAACTTTCGCCTCGGTAGCGACGGAATCAGGTGCCTTTGTCCGTGTGGTGGCTGTCGAACCGACTCCTGAACTGGCTCAGGCATGTCGGGATCGTGGCGTCGAGGTCATCGAGAAGCGGATCGAAGACCTTGGCGACGAATGTAACAATGCCGATGTGGTGGTCGCCTTCGAGGTGGTCGAGCATCTGTTCGAACCCCGTCGCTTCCTGGAGGGCATCAAACCGAGAATGGCTCGCGGCGGACTTCTGGTGTTGTCGTGTCCGAACGGTCAGGGTTTCGACATTGCCATGCTCGGTGCCGGCGCCCTGGCCGTTGATGCTGAGCACGTCAATCTGTTCAATCCTGGCTCGCTTGCACGCCTGTTGGCCGACAGTGGTTTCGAGGTTCTCAAGATGCTGACGCCGGGCCGGCTGGACGCGGAATTCGTTCGCGAGGCGGCATTGCAGGGGAAGATCGCTCTCGATCCCTTCCTGCGCCGAGTGCTTGTTGACGAATGGGATGAGCACGGCTGGCCGTTTCAGCAGTTCCTTGCCCAACAGGGACTGTCCTCACACATGTGGCTGGTGGCCAGGTTGCCGTCCTGACGCCAATGACAGGATCGACTCCGGACATGAACGTGAAACCGACATCGTCTGATCGCGAGCGCGAGCGCGTGGAGCAGGCCGTGCGTAACTGCTATTCGACGTGGGGCGAACGCTACTACGACGAGTACTACAAGTCGGATGCGGCCTATCCGCCTGTTCACACGGATATCGTGCGCACACTGCTGCAAAACGCCGGGGCGCGTACCCTGCTCGATGCGGGATGCGGTCCGGCGTCGATGCTGCGCGACCTGGTCGACCTGGGACTGGATCTTTACGGTTTCGATCTCACGCCCGAAATGATCGCCGAGGCGCGACGGGTTCTGTCTGTTCACGGCATTGCTTCGGATCGGATCTGGACGGGCAGCGTGTTGGAGCGGGGTTCCTTTCTCGGCGCGCCTGACGGACGGAAAGACTACGACGCCGGCATCTGCTTCGGCGTGTTGCCTCATGTGCCGGACGGCAGCGATGCCGCGGTTATCGGTAACTTCATGACTGTCGTGCGTCCCGGCGGACTCGTTGCGATCGAGGCACGAAACGAGCTGTTCTCCCTGTTTACCCTCAATCGCTACAGCAGCGGCCTGTTCAGGAACCGTCTGATCGATTCCGATGGGCTGCGCGCTGCTGCCGGTGATGAGCGGGATGCGCTCGAACGGGCGCTGGACGATCTCGACAAGCGATTCAGGATGGATCTGCCACCGGTACGCAAGGGCTATGCCGACGAACCCGGCTACGACGAAGTTTTGTCGCGGACCCATAATCCCTTCGAGATGCGCGCCCTTGCAGAGCGTCTGGGACTGATCGATGTCCGGATCCTCTTCTATCATTTCCATGCGTTGCCGCCCATGCTTGAGAGCGCGGTTCCGAAGCTGTTCCGCCGCGCGAGCATTGCGATGGAGAATCCCGAGGACTGGCGTGGCCATTTCCTTGCATCGGCCTTTATCTTGGTAGGCCGGGTTCCGTGAAGATTCGGACAATCGGGCCGGCCGCATGAAGGTGGAGTTCAACGACCGTGGTTTTGAAAGCCACAACATCTGGCGGCACAGCGCCATCGTCCGCGAGCTTTACCGGAAGCGGGCGCGAGGCGAAGCCGAGGAGATGACGTGCGCCGCCCAGGCCGCCGAGCTTCTGACGCCATTTATTCGTCCGGGAGACAGTATTCTCGATGCGGGATGCGGCAGCGGCTATTTTTTTCACTCGCTTGCGGCGAGGGGCCTTGATGCCGAGTATCACGGTTTCGACGCGACGGCCGAACTGATCGAGCTCGGACGGAACGAGCTGCCGACTTTCGGTCTTCCAGTCGACCGGCTGCGTGTTTGCCGCCTCGAGGATTTTCAGGGTGCGGCAGACCATGTTCTGTGCATGAATGTCTTGTCGAATATCGACAATTTCCACCGCCCGCTGGAACGCCTGCTGCTGGCGGCGCGCAAGACCCTCATATTGCGCGAGTCCATCGCCGATGTCGGACACTGCCACTACGTGGTCGACGAATATCTTGATCCAGGAGTGCGCCTGAAGGTTCACGTGAATACCTATGCACGACGGGAGATCGTGCCTTTCATCGAAAGCTACGGCTTCGAGGTCGAGGAAGTCATCGACCGTCGCACGATGGGGGCGACCGAGATGGTGATCGGCTATCCCCACGCCTGGACTTTTCTGCGGGCGGTCCGCTCCGCACCCTCTTTGTAGATACTGCCAAAATGTCCCGAATATCTGGTCTGTTTTCCCCCTACGACGTGGCCGCCGTACCGGCCAGGGTCGAATCCATGTTGCAGGTTCTTCCTGGATCCATAGTCAGTTGCACGAACGGCGGCAACGGCGCTCTCGGCTGGAAAGGGCACCGGACGGGTACGGGCGGCGCAGGAATGCACGAGGGCCTGTACCTTGCGATCGATGGGCGCATTCTGAATGCCCGCGAACTCCGCACGGGCATGGGCGAAGTGCCGGATGGCGATCTCGCCTTGCTCGTGGCGCTCTATCGTCGCCATGGATTCGAGGGGATGCTCGAGCGGCTCGTCGGCGATTTCGCCGTTGCCATTTACGAGCCCAATGAAGGTGTCTTGTCGCTGGGACGCGACCGCTTCGGTGTCAAGCCGCTCTATTACTCGGAGCTTTCGGGCGGCGGTTTTGCGTTCGCCTCTCAGCCGCGTGCACTGCTGGCACTCGGCATTCAGCCTGACATCAACCGCGGTTTTGCCGCCCGTTTCGTCGGCCTGCATTATCGAACCTTCGACAACGCGCCGGAGGAGTCTCCCTACGCGCATATCCGGCAGTTGCCCGCAGCACACTGGGTTCGCCTGGCGCCCGGCGGTGTCCGGCAGTGCCGGCCATACTGGACGCTGACACCGCAACCGGAATGGACTGGCGACGAAGAAGCCCTGGCCGAACGCTACCGGGAATTGCTCATGAAGTCGGTTTCCCGCCGCGTGAATGCGGCCGAGCGACCGGCGTTTACCTTGTCCGGCGGCCTGGATTCGTCGTCGGTCCTGTGCTGCAGCAGCGTGATTCAGAACCGCAAGCAGGTGGCGTTCTCCAGTGTGTATGTAGACCCTACTTACGACGAGCGTGAAGAGATCAAGGACGTGGTGGTAGAGCGGGTGTCCGAATGGGTGCCGGTCGAGCTCGACGATGAAATAGACATCTTTGGAATCGTGTCCGACATGGTGCGGGTGCATGACGAGCCGGTGGCAACGGCGACATGGCTGTCCCACCACCTCCTGAGCAGGATCGTTGCGGAACGCGGGCATACGGCATTGTTCGGCGGGCTCGGTGGCGATGAGCTCAATGCGGGCGAGTACGAGTACTTTCCGATGTATTTCGCGGACCTCAGGGTGCGCGGGCAGGAGGAACTCCTGGCGCGCGAAGTCGATGCATGGGCGCGCCATCACGACCACCCGATTCATCGCAAGAACCGCCAGGTGGCCGAGCAAATGATGGCCGGCATGGTCGATCTGCAGAAGCCCGGCCGGTGCCTGCCGAACCTGGAGCGCATGCTGCGCTACGCTGATGCGGTGCGAGCCGACTATTTCGACCTCGGCGAATTCGCCCCGGTCATGGATGCGCCGTTTCCCAGCTACCTGAAGAACCGCACTTATCAGGACATGTTGCGGGAGACGCTGCCTTGCTGCCTGCGCGCCGAAGATCGTCAATGCACGGCAGTGGGGCTGGAGCACTTCGACCCCTTTCTCGATCACGAGCTGGTGGAGTTCATGTTCCGGGTACCGGGCCAGCTACAGATACGAGACGGCGTTACCAAGCAACTCCTCCGCAGGGCGATGCGCGGCGTATTGCCGGAACCGACTCGGACGCGGGTCAAGAAGACCGGATGGAATGCGCCGGCACACCGCTGGTTCGGCGGACCGGCACTCTCCGCGTTGAGGGATATGGTGACTTCCGATCGATTCAGGAATCACGGGGTGTTCGATCCTGTCCGGGTATTGGCCCTGATCGATGATCACGTTCGCATTCTCGAAAGCGGAACGAATCAGGAGAATCACATGATGTTCCTGTGGCAAGTACTGAATGTAAGTTTGTGGCTGGATGGTGTGCATGCGGCCCCCCAAAATTCCGGGGGCGCATGATTGCTCGTTTTCCTGCTCCGGGAAGCAGCCTGCAGCGGGCACAAATCGGATTTCTCGAAGTTCTGACCAGGCAATGAAAGCATTGGCAAATGATGGCCTTGAACAATAGCCCCGATACCTGCGCCATCTGCGGCGGGGAGCTCGGCGACACGGTTTTGGTACACGACAGGCCGGATCGTTTCGAGCGTGCCGCAGGGGTATCCGAAGCAGACTATCGTCGTGCGTGGGCCGGTTGTCGCTCCTGCGGCAGTGCGACGAACCTGCAGCAACCCGAGAATCTGCGCAAGCTGAGGAGTATCGCTGCCCAGTATTACGAAGTGGACTTTTCGGGTTCGGATATCGGAGCGAAGTATTCGCTGGTAATGAACCTGCCTCCGAACAAGTCGGACAACGCCGGGCGAGTAGACAGAATCATTGCGGCCTTGAAGCGGTGGGACTCGTTGCGATCCGCCAAAGACGCCTTGTCGGTTCTGGACATCGGCGCGGGTACGGGCGTATTCCTTTCACGGTTTCTTGCCCAAGCCTCTGGCGATTGGCGTGGCGTTGCTCTGGAACCGGACCCGAATGCGGCTGCCCACCTGCGTTCGCTGGGGCTTTGCGAAGTCAGGCAGGAGCTGTTTGCGGGCCAGCCGGAGTTGAGTGGCTTCAAGTTGCTGACCCTCAACAAGGTTCTCGAGCACATTCAGGATCCGAAGGCGTTTCTTGAACAAGTCGCACGCGCCATCGATCCTGCGGAGGGGCTCATTTACGTCGAGGTTCCGGATGTGATGACAATCGGCCGGCGGCCTCCGACCGACAATATCCTCGGAGCTTTGCACTGTCATTTGTACAGTCCGGCCGGCTTGATGCATTTGCTTGATCGGGTGGGCCTTGTGGCGCTTGATATTGGCCACGTCTTCGAACCCAGCGGGAAGCTGACCGTATTTGCATTTGCGACAGGCGCGGAAGCGGCCGAGCGACTGGCAACCAGGGAGTGAGTAAAAGTGCCACAGATAATTGCTGAGATCGGCTCGGTCCACGACGGTTCATTCGGAAACGCGCGCAAGCTCGTGGAACTTGCCGCGGATTGCGGCGCGGACGTCGTAAAGTTCCAGACTCATATCGCAGAAGCGGAAACCCTGGCCGACGCACCGATGCCCCCGTATTTCAAAGGTGAGCCGCGGCTCGACTATTTTCGTCGCACCGCATTCACCGAGGCGCAGTGGGGCGATCTGAAAGCGGCCTGCGCGGGCCTGGGCGTCACCTTTCTCTCGTCGCCATTTTCACTGGAGGCGGTCGACCTGCTGGAGCGGGTCGGCGTCGATGCCTACAAGATACCGTCCGGTGAGGTCACCAATCGGCCGCTGCTGGAAAAGGTCGCGGCGACAGGCAAGCCGGTGCTTCTTTCGTCAGGCATGAGCAACTGGGATGAACTCGATCGTGCCGTCGCGGCGCTGAAAGCGGGAGGGCCGGTTACCGTGCTGCAATGCACTTCAGCCTATCCGTGCCCGCCGGAACGCGTCGGCTTGAACGTCATCGAGGAGATGAAGGCCCGTTACGGGCTTCCGGTAGGATATTCCGACCATACGGAGAGCTGTGCAGCGGCCTTTGCCGCCGCCGCCATGGGGGCGACGGTCATTGAAAAGCATCTGACTTTTTCGCGCAGGATGTATGGCAGCGATGCGGCCAATGCCATGGAACCGGAAAGCTTCACAGCCTATTGCGCGGGTCTGAAAGAGATCTGGGCGATGCGGGCTTCGCCGGTCGACAAGGGAAACATTGAGCCATTCCGCGACATGAAGCGGATCTTCGAGAAAAGCATTGTCAGCTCGCGGGCTCTGAAAGCCGGTCAGACGATATCCATGGGCGATCTGTGCTTCAAGAAGCCGGGCGACGGAATTTCTGCAGCCAATTACCGTGAGTACATCGGTCGTGTCGTCACGAAGGATCTGCCCGCCGACCACAAGTTCAGCGCTGACGAATTCGGCGCCTTGGCATCTGCATCGAAGTAGGGACCAGCAAAGATGAAAAAAATATGTACCGTGATTGGATCGCGAGCGAACTACAGTTCGATCAAATCCGCAATGCGCGCAATACTCCGGCACCCTGATCTGGATCTGCAGGTTGTTGCCACGGCTTCGGCGGTCCTTGACCGCTACGGCCAGGTGGTCAACCTGATCGAGCGGGACGGCTTTGCGATCGATGAACGATTGCATATCCTGATTGAAGGCGAAACGCCGGCGACCATGGCCAAATCGACCGGTATCGGCCTGATCGAATTGCCATCGGTATTCGAGCGGCTCAAACCGGATGTGGTGATTACCGTCGGCGACCGCTTTGAGACCATGGCAACCACGCTGGCCGCGGCCTACATGAACATTCCGGTGGCACACACCATGGGCGGTGAGGTGTCGGGAACGATTGACGAAAGCATCCGGCACGCCGTAACCAAGTTTGCCCACATCCACTTTCCCGCCAGCCGCGACGCGGCCGAGCGCATCATCAAGCTTGGCGAACGGCCGGAGATGGTTTTCCGCGTCGGCTGTCCGAGAATAGATCTGGTGGCGGAAATCCTCGGGCAGGACGGCGACGGTCTGGACAGTCATCTGTTCGACCTTGGCGTCGGCGACAGGATTGACCTCAAGACTCCCTTTGTTATTGTCAGTCAGCATCCGGTTACTACCGAATATGGTGACGGGGAGCAGCAAATCACGGAGACCCTGAAGGCGGTGCGCAAACACGGAATCCAGGCCATTGTGCTTTGGCCGAACGCCGACGCGGGTTCCGAGGACATCGCTCGCGGCATGCGCAAGTGGCGGGAACACGCCCAGGCCGAGAACATGCATTTCTTCAAGAATCTGCCGACCGAGACGTATATCAAGTTGATGAAGCGGACAGCGTGCCTCGTCGGGAACTCGTCGAGCGGCATTCGCGAAGGCGCGTTCATCGGGACGCCCGTAGTGAATATCGGGAGCCGACAGACAGCAAGGGAACGCGGAAGCAATGTCATGAATGTGGGTTCGAATGCCGCCGATATCGCAGATGCCCTGGCGGCGCAGATTCCCCATGGACGTTATCCCATGCAGGATATTTATGGGGACGGCAAGGCCGGCGAGAGAATCGCTGAAACGCTGGCGGTTCTGGGGCCGGTGAACGTTCAGAAGCAAATCACCTACTAGAGCTACCGGAGATGCGTATCCTGGCGGTGATTCCCGCGCGAGGCGGTTCGAAGGGTATTCCTCGCAAGAATATTCTTCCGCTCGCCGGACGTCCGCTGATCGCCTACTCCATCCTGGCAGCGCAAGCCGCAAGAAGTCTCGACCGAACGGTCGTGTCAACCGACGATGAGGAAATCGCCGCGGTAAGTCGTGCCCTGGGTGCGGAGGTACTGATGCGCCCGGCGGCCCTTGCCGATGACCAGGCAGGTACTCGAGAAGTCCTGCTTCATGTCGTCCGCGAAATCGAAAAGACAGGTTACTTTCCTGACGCCGTAATGACCCTGCAGTCTACCTCTCCGTTGCGTACCGCTGCGCATATTGACGATGCAGTGGCCCTCTTCGAAGCGGATGCCACGGCAGACAGCCTTGTCAGTTGCATTCCGGTGCCGCACATATTCAATCCCTGCTCGGTAATGCGCAAGACCCCGGCAGGTTACCTCGAGTCGTTTCTCGACGCGCCGCAGCCAACTCGTCGACAGGACAAGGAGCCGGCCTATGCGCGCAATGGGGCGGCGATTTATATCACTCGCACTGGACGATTGCCGGAGTTCGTCTTCGGCGGGCGAATCCTTCCCTATTTGATGGACGAAGAGTCATCCATCGACATCGATACCCCGGCAGATCTCGTCGCGGCCGAGCGTCGGCTCCGGGAGCGCATTTAGTTGAATAGGGTTCTGCAGCTTCCCCGTCGCGCGTGGCGTCGGGCTCTGCTCGAAATCGACGCCTTGGCCTGGCGGCGGATGCTGTCAGGTCTGCGTACCGAGGCACGACCCGCATCTCGTGGCCGGGTTCTTGTTTGCGACCTGTTCACAATGATTGGGACCGCAAAGGTCGAGTCGCTCATCGCTGGCTGTTTGTCGCAAGAAGGTCTTCGCGCGACCGTGTTGTTGCCGCGCCGGGAGCCCATCCTGGAGCGTCTCTATCGGGCGGCATGCCCTGACGTCGAGTTCGCCTATTTCGACAAGTACCTGGCAGCGGTTCAGCGTGGGCCGGTCGAGGCAGAGGCGGAGCGGCTCATGGAGCACGCTGCGACGACATCTGACTTGGCGGGAATCGAGCGGGCAGGTGTGCGGATTGGCCGCAATGCGCTTTCCAAGGTGCTTCGCATTCGTCGCGAAGGCCGCCTCGACCTTGCCGACCAGGGTGTCCGTTCGCTCGTACTGGGGACACTTGCGGATTCGATCCAGGCAGCGGATGCAGCCACCATGTTGGTCTCGGAGGTGAAGCCTGCCCGAGCTCTGTTCAATGAACGCGGCTATACCCCGGCGGGAGAGGTGTTCGATGCCTGCCTGCTTTCCGGCTGCGACTCAATTCAGTGGTTCGGCGCTCCACGACCTGATTCCCTGATGTACACCCGCTATCGCCTTGAAAACAGGGCGATGCATCCGATGGCCTTGTCTCCCGCGACTTGGGCGAAGCTCAAGTCTCGTCCGTGGACAGAAAAAAACGATCAGGCGGTAATTGCGACGATTGATGCAAATTACCGGGATGGAGGTTGGTACAACCGTCAAAAGCTACAGGACGGAAAGAAGCGGTTGTCCGTGGATGAAGTTCGCCAACTCCTTACGCTTGATCCCGCCCGCCAGACAGCAGTGATCTTTGCCCACATTCTGTATGACGCAACGTTCTTTTACGGGGAAAGTCTTTATGACGATTATGAGCAGTGGCTGGTCGAGACGGTTCGGCTGGCAATCGCCAACCCCCGGATGAACTGGATCGTCAAGGTTCATCCGGTGAATGTTTGGCGTTCGCAAATGGATGGTGCGCCGCTGGAGCAACTTGAAGTGCAAGCGCTGACGCGGGCTTTCGGCAAGTTGCCGGATCATGTCAAGATAATGCCTGCGGATACGCCCATCAACACGGCCTCTTTATTCGACGTTGCGGACGTCGGTCTGACGGTAAGGGGAACAATTGGCATGGAACTACCCTGTCTCGGGATTCCCGTAGTCACTGCGGGTACCGGCCGATATTCCGGCCTTGGCTTTACCATCGACCCCGGATCCCGTGAAGAGTACGCACAGGTGCTTTCCGCGCTGCACCTGCAGCCCAGGCTAGATTCGGAATCGAGGAGTCTTGCCCGCCGGCATTACTACGGGGCGCTCACCCTTCGCCCGCTTCCCATGCGCTCGTTTCTCCTCGACTTCAACGCCAACACCTATGGATTGAGAGACTTGGCACAGAATACGCGGACTGTGCCTGTCAGTGCATGGCAACCAGGAGAGGATCTGCGAACCCTTGCCGCCTGGATAGCGAATGACGCAGTGAGCGACTTGTTGCAGGACGAGCCGCGTGCATTCCCGGAGAACGATCGATGATATCTGCTTCAAGGCAAGAAAGTGTTCCAGTGACGGAAGCTGTTGAAGGCATGCAGTGCCCGTTATGTCATGGAAATAGTGTGGAGATTCATCGGACGCTGGCCCCGTCCGTCCTGGTGAAGCTTTACCGCGAAACGCTCGGTATCGACGTGGGCGATCTGTTTTCGAATGTCGCCAATTTATCCTCGTACCGGTGCAAGGATTGTGATTTCCGCTTCTTCTACCCCGCTATCACCGGACCAGAGAGCTTTTACCAGGCACTGCGGGACCATGGATGGTATTACATCAAGGAAAAGCAGGAGTTTCTGATCGCCGCGCAAGAGATCGGCCAGTCGGACAGCGTGCTTGACATCGGCTGTGGAGACGGTAATTTTTCAAATTACATCGGCGCGGAACATTATGTCGGTTTGGAGCTGTCCGGTGCAGCGGCAGCCGAGGCCCGCGCGCGCAACCTGACGGTTTTCTCCCAGACGGTCGAGGAGTATTCAGAGCGGCAACCGGCGTCTGTCGATGTCGTTTGCGCATTCCAGGTCCTGGAGCACGTGGCCGACCCAAAGAGTTTCCTTGACGCAAGCATACGGTGCCTGAAACCCGGCGGTCGTCTGATAGTTTCGGTCCCAAGTGCCGACTCGTTCCTTCGATTCGCAATCAATAACATTCTGAACTGCCCTCCGCATCATGTTTCATGGTGGAGCGACGAGGCATTGCGCTCGATCGCGCGCATGTATGGACTGGAAATCCGAAAAATCTTCAACGATGTCTTGGCAGAGGAGCATTTGGAAGGTTATCTGAATGCGCTGGTGATCCGGGGCCTGGACGCGAGAAAGCAAAGAATCGGTCTGGTCGACGATTCGTTCAGACTTCGCGTCTACAGCAAGATTGCAGCCATGCTGATGCCGATGCTGCGAAGGGGGCTTGCACCTGTGGAAATGCGCCCTCGCGGACACTCGACCACGGTAGTGTTTTCGCTTCGATAACATGATTGTTTACACAACATTGTTCGACAGCGGCTATCTGGATCGGGCGATTGCCCTGACAAGATCCTTTGCTGAGCACAACATTGACGATGTGCTGCTTCTCGGGTGCATGGATACGGCTTCCGCCGCGGCGTTGGCAAAGATGGACCTGCCGGGAGCGAAAGTGCTCGGCCCTGACTCCTTCATTTCCGGTGAGTTGCTCGCCTTGAAGGATGGACGCAATGTCGCGGAGTTTTGCTGGACGACCAAGCCATTCCTGCTGTCGCATGCCCTGGACGCCTACCCCGATGCCGAGTGGGCCGCCTACCTGGATGCCGACTCGCTGATCTTCGGTCAGATTTCACCGGTGCTGATTGGCCGGAATGAATTTGACTGCGTGTTTACACCGCACAATTTTTCCCCGACTTTTGCTGAATACGAAGCGACGGCCGGACGATACAACGCGGGATTTGTCGCATTCCGGAATAGTGAAGCCGGGAGGGCGGCCCTGGTCACTTGGCGTGGGCTTTGTGCCGGAGCGGTCAGCTCGTGCCCGACGGACGATGCGTACGGGGACCAGAAGTATCTTGAGCAGTTGGTGGAGCAGTTTCATGTGGCGCCGGGTGTCGTGCATAAGGGGCTGAATGTTGCTCCCTGGAACGTCGGACGCTATTGCTTTACGCAGAAGGGGAAGCAGGTTCTTGTCGATGGCGAGGAGCTATTGTTCTTCCATTTTCAGGGTTTCCAGCCGGTCACACACCGGTTGTCGCTGATGTACAGGGGCGCCTATCCGCTGCCCGCGGCGGTGGAAAAACTGGTTTACCGCCCTTACCTGGCTGCCCTCGGCAATGCTCGTCGCATGGCTGGGCAACATGGCGTGCAGCATCTGCTGAAATTCCCAGGGTTCCGCAAGTCGCTACGCGCGTTGTGGGGCGGCCGCGGGAACATTGCCTTGATCCTGCGAGACTGAAGTGAAAGTCTGCGTCATCGGTGGAGGCGGTTTCATTGGTCAGTGGCTGGTGCGCCAGTTGCTCGCGCGTGAAGACGCGGCCATCGTAATTGGCCGCTCGCCACGTCCGCCGGGCCTGCCCGCCGAGGTCGAGTACATACGTGCTGCCTACGATGCAAGAAATACCCTGGTCGAGGTGCTGGCTCGCGTTGATGCGATTGTCCATCTGGCATACGCAACGGTTCCGAGCACCAGCTTTTCCGACCCGATCCATGACCTGATTGCCAATGTGCCACCTACGGTCGCGCTTTTCCAGCAGGTTGCTGCCGCGGGTATCGCGCGGATTGTTCTCGTGTCGTCAGGCGGCACTGTCTACGGCAATGTCGCCAGTCTGCCGATCCCGGAGAACGCGCCGACCAACCCCATTTCGCCGTACGGAATCACCAAGCTGACCATTGAACGGTATGCCCAGATGTACCACGCCCTACTGAAACTTCCCGTGGTCATCGTGCGGCCGGGGAATGCCTATGGCGTGCGATGCGACGGCGGAACAGGGGGCGGTTTCGTCACGGCTGCAGTCAGGGCCGCAGCTTGCGGGCAGCCGCTGCAGATCTACGGAGACGGCAGTGCGGTGCGTGACTACGTTCATGTAAGCGACGTTGCTGCCGGGATCGTCGCCGGCCTGACAGAAGGCGTTGTCGGCGCTACATACAATATCGGCACCGGCATCGGGTACTCCAACAATGATATTTTGCGCCTCGCTGGCATCGCGACCGGGCAAGACCAGAGCCATACCGTGGTCCGCTACTTGCCATTCCGCGGCTTCGATGTGGCTGCCAACGTGCTCGACGCCACGCTTCTCAACAGGGCTACCGGGTGGGTACCGAAAATGTCGATCGAAGCCGGAATCGAGGAACTGCGCCGGGCATGTGTGTGCCCCGTAGTTTCCTGATTGCCGGGCCAGGCCGAGGGCATTTCGTCGCATGAACGATTTTCCCCGCGTACTTTTTGTCACCCCCGTTGCCTTCAATCGCATCAGCGGCGGGGGAATTACGTTTTCCAGTCTGTTTCGGGGCTGGCCGAAGCAGGCCTTGGCGACGGTGCACAACGATCCGGAACCCACTCTGGATGAAGTGTGCGAACGATACTTCGTCCTCGGTGCGGGGGAACTGGATTTTGCTCCGCCGTTCGACCATCTGCGTCGTCGTTATCGGGCTGCAAGCGCTGTGTCCGCTTCAGTCCCAGAAGCTGCCGCCGCAGGCCGGATCGAGATCGCATCGCGCATGAAGAGCATGGCGCTGCGAATCCTCGGCGACAGTTTTCCCGAAAGGGCCCGCCTGACTCCGGAACTGGAACGCTGGATCGCCGATTACCGCCCCCAGGTGCTCTACACGATTCTCGGCTCCAACGGCATGATGAGCCTGATCGAGCAGATCAGACGCCGGTTCGAACTTCCCCTGGTGGTGCATGTCATGGATGACTGGGTGGCTGCCAATCATCGCAGGGGTTTGCTGGGGCCGTGGCAGCAGCACCAGATGCAGCGGTGGATGCAACATTTCATGTCGATCGCCGATCAGTGCCTCGGCATTTCGCCGGCGATGTGTGACGCCTATGGCAAACGTTACGGGCGCATATTCCAACCATTCCAGAACACCGTTGATCTGGCCCGGTGGAGCCCCTTTGCCAAAGCCACGCTGGCATCCGGTTCGCCGGCGGATTTGCTCTACGTCGGTTCGATCTTCCCCAATGCCCAGCTCGAATCGCTGGTCGATTGCTGTCATGCCGTGGCAAGGCTCAATGCCGAGGGTTTCGCGGCGACCCTCACTATTGCTACTCCGCGCGATCACGCCGCGCGCTACGGGGGCCGCCTCGCAATCGACCCGGCAGTTCGCATCGAGCCGCCAATCGAAGACGACGAGGCCTTTTTTCGTCGTATCGCCGCCGCCGATGCGCTGCTCTTGCCGGTAAACTTCGACCCGGAGAGCGTGCGATTCATCCGGTATTCCATGCCGACCAAGGTGCCTGCCTATCTTGCCGTCGGTACTCCGGTTCTCGCCTACGGTCCGGCAGCCACTGCGCAAATCGACTATGCGCTGAAAGCCGGCTGGGCCGAAGTGGTCGATCGGCGCGATCCGCGGGATCTTGTCGAGGGCTTGCGCCGGGTGATCACCGATATGGAGTTGCGCGTACGCTTGTCGGCCGGCGCCCGCGCCGCGGCAGGGCGCAACCACGATTCGGCGCGTCTTCGTGCCGAATTCGGGGATGTTCTGCGCGTCAGCGCGGCAAAAGCAGTGCAAAAGGGAGTGAGCAGACAGTGAAACAGGTGCTAATCCGCCACGGCGGCGTTGCAGTCGAAGAGGTCCCGGCGCCGGTTGCAGAGGCGGGTCATGTGCTGGTGCGTCTCGAGTATTCCTGCATTTCGGTAGGTACGGAGATGAGTGGTGTGCGCACCAGCAACCTTCCCCTCTGGAAGCGCGCCCTGCAGCGCCCGAAGGACGTCATGCAGGTGATCGACCGGGTGCGCAGCCATGGGCTGGCGGAGACCCGCGATCTCGTCAAGGCGAAGCTGGAGGAAGCCCATCCCCTCGGCTACTCGGCGGCCGGCGTCGTGATCGAGGTGGGAGCGGGAATCGATGACATTGCGGTGGGTGACCGTGTTGCCTGTGGGGGCTCGCAGAGCGCCTACCACGCCGAGATGGTCGCCGTGGCGCGCAATCTGGTGGTGCGGGTTCCGGACGGAGTCTCGAGTGCCGATGCATCCACCGTGACGCTTGGCGCTATCGCCCTGCAGGGCGTTCGCCGCGCCGCTCCGACCCTGGGCGAGACGTTCGTGGTCATCGGTCTCGGCATTCTCGGCCAGCTTACCCAGCAATTGCTGCATGCCAACGGTGTGCGGGTGATCGGCCTCGACCTCGACCGCAGGCGTCTCGATCTGGCCCTTTCTCACGGCATGGCGGCGGCTTTTCATCCCGATGACGGAAAGGTAGCCGACCACGTCGCCCGGATGACCGATGGCTATGGTGCGGACGGCGTCATCATCACAGCCGCGGCGGCTTCCAGCGACATCGTTGCCACCGCCTTCCACTGTTGCCGGCGCAAGGGAAGGGTGGTGCTGGTGGGCGACGTGGGTCTCGATCTGCAACGCGGTGACTTCTACGCCAAGGAGCTGGACTTCTTCGTGTCCACTTCCTACGGGCCGGGCCGATACGACCGCACCTACGAGGAAGCGGGGCTCGATTATCCGCTCGCCTATGTGCGCTGGACCGAGAACCGCAACATGCAGGAATGCCTGCGCCTGATGGACGACGGGCGGCTCCGAATTGCGCCGCTGGTCGAAGCCGTGCATCCTGTCGAGCGTGCAGGCGACGCCTATCAGGCGTTGCAGACAGGCGATGCCCGGCCGTTGGCATTGCTGCTTTCCTATTCCGGCAGCGATGAAAGGCAGCCGCTGCGGTCTGTTCCCAATCCGGGCGCCAGAAGCGGCCGAGCCGATGCCTTGCGTCTTGCCGTGCTCGGTGCCGGCGGCTTTGCGCGCGGCACCCTGATCCCGATTGTCGCCGCAATGCCCGAGGCATTCAGTCTGGCCGGGGTGGTCACGCGCCAAGGCCACAATGCAATGAATGTCGCCCGCCAGTTCGGCGCCGGCTTCGCCTCGACGGACTACCGTACCGTGCTGGCCGATCCGGCAGTCGATGCGGTAATGATCGCAACCCGTCACAACGCGCACGGTCCGATGGTGCTGGAGGCGCTGCAGGCCGGAAAACACGTCTTTGTGGAAAAGCCGCTGTGCCTGACCCAGGCGGAACTCGACGCCATCCGCGGCTTCTACGAGGCTGCCGGCGATGGCGCGCCTGTGCTGATGGTCGGTTTCAACCGGCGCTTCTCTCCTTACGCCGAGGCTCTGGCTCGGGCCACCGCCGGGCGCGCTGCGCCGATGATCATCAATTACCGGGTCAATGCCGGTTTCATTGCGCGCGACCACTGGGTTCAGGGTGTGGAGGGGGGCGGCCGCAACTTGGGCGAGGCCTGCCATTTCTATGATTTCTTTACCCGGCTGACGGACGCCCGCGTGCTGCGCGTCGACGTTGCGGCCATCGTTTCCGGTACCGCGCACTATGGGCCTAGCGACAACTTCGTCGCGACCCTGAGTTTCGAGGACGGCTCGGTTGCTACCTTGACCTATACGTCCCTTGGCGCGACGGGGCACTCCAAGGAGCGGATCGATGTCTATGCGGACGGCAAGGTGTTGAGCGTAGATGACTACCGGCGGTTCGAGGCGGTCGGCGCGCAAGGCATCAGGAACTTCGAAACCGCGCGGATGGAAAAGGGGCATCGAGAGGAGATAGCGGCCTTTGCTTCGGCCATCCGCAATGGCGGCGACTGGCCGATTCCGCTTTGGCAGCAACTGCAAGCGACGCAAGTGGCGCTTGACGTTGAAGCGCGTCTTCTTTCGGGCTAGCTCGATGGACACCTCGAATCCGCGCTCCACGGCCACGGGTGCCCGCGCCTTTTTCGATGGCTTGGCGGGTGGCTGGGCGGACCGCTACAAGAATGACCCGTCGATGACGGCGCGTCTGGCGCGATTTTCGGATGTGTTGGCCGGACGCGTGACGCCGGGCGCCAGCGTGCTCGACTTCGGGTGCGGTGCCGGGGTCATTGCCCGCTGGCTGGCGGCCCGCGGTTACGCCATGAGCGGTTGTGACCTTTCGCTGGAGATGATCGAGGCCGCGCGGCGCGACGAGGCGGCCAGCGCAATCGGATGGGACACCTGCGGCGATGGCCCGCTACCCTACGCAGACGAAAAATTTGCCGCGATTGTCAGTTCCAGCGTGCTGGAGTACGTGGTCGATCTGGATTCGACTTTGGCGGAGCTTCACCGGATTCTTGCACCTGGGGGCTGGTTGTTGGTCACGATCCCCGACAGCCGTCATCCGCACCGGCGGCGTGAGGCTCTGAAGCGCCTTCTGCTGAGTCTGCCCCTGGTCGGCGCGTGGCTTGAACGTGGGCGCTGGGCGGAAGGCGCCGCGTATCTGCGCCTGTCGCGCAACCGGTTCAGTCCCTCCGTTTGGGTCCGGATCATTGCAGAACACGGATTCCATGTGGAGCCGGTCAGCCCTTGTGAAGGTCCGTTGCTGCTGCTGACGGCTCGACGCGGGGACGCGGGATGAGTGAACCGCATTGCCTGCAATTGCCGGCCGAGGATGTCTACGCCACGGCCAAGAAGATCGATTTTGTGCTCGAGCGGATAAGGCGATACGGGCAGCAGGTCAATCCGGCGCCGCGTGTCCTCGACTTTGGCTGTGGCAACGGGACGGCGCTTGGCCAGTATGTGATCGGCGAGGGTGCGGACTACCTTGGCGTCGACTTCCATGCTCCGTCGCTCGACTACGCCCGCACCCATTTCGGTCAGCCGCACGCGCGGTTCCTCCCCGAGGTTCCGGCCGGTGAGCGCTTTGACATCATCATCTATTCCGAGGTGCTCGAGCACCTGGATGACCCTGCGGCGATATTGCGTTCGCACCTGCCGCTGCTGGTACCCGGCGGCATCGTCCTCGGCTCGATTCCCAATGGATACGGACTGACCGAGATCGAGAAGTACGTTGACCGGAAACTGCACCTCTACGAGGCATTGCGATGGGTCTGGCGTCGTCTGCGCGGCGGGGAGCCGGTAAAGCAGGAAGCGGGGCTACCGTACAACTATGCCTCCGGCCATGTCCAGTTCTTCACGCGGCGCAGCTTCGAGCGTACCGTCCGCAGCGCCGGGCTGGAACTGGCCGAACTGCGCAATGGAAGCGTGATGGGGGCAGATCTCAGCGGCGCCACGTTTCTCCGGTCGCAAGCGCTGATCGCATTCAACACGAAGCTGGCCGACTATTTGCCGGCATGGGCGGCGGCCACCTGGCACTTTGCGCTTCATCGAGCCAAGGAAGCCTAGCCCGGTGTCCTTCGCCATCCCGAGCCAGTTTCGCGACTATCCGCTGCGGCTGCTGCTGGCGAAGGGGTTCGGCCGTTTGCGGCGGATTGCGGGAGGTGAGCTGCAGCGCCTGCGCGACAAGTTTCTGGAGAGCCACGGTGGCGGGCAGGAGACCCTGCGTCCGGTGGCGCTGCGGTTGCGCAGCGAGGACATCCCTGAGGATCTTTGCGCCTATCTCGCGGCGGTTGCACCGGCCTACATGGAACATCGGTTCAACCTGCTTGGCTCGGGCTGGGTGCGGGTGGCTCATGGCATCGCATGCGCCGGCTTCGACGGACAGCGTTATCCGTCCGCTCCATCTGTGAATGCCGACCCTGCCGGGCACTGGCTTGCGGGTCGGATCAACCGCGCCAATCTGGCTGCCGCGCAGCAGGCTTGGCAGTTGATCGGCCGCGCCGGATACGTGCCGATCGATTGGCAACTCGATTTCAAGTCCGGCTTTCGCTGGTCCGAACTGACCTGCCATCTCGATGTCCGCATCGGTTCCGCCGCGGGCGCCGACATCAAGCTACCGCGGGAGCTCGCCCGCATGCAGCACCTGCCCCAGCTCGCGCTCTGTGCGCTGCGGGCGTCCTCAGGCGACTCCCGATTTGTGGATGCCGGCCTGTATGTCGACGAGATTCGCGTCCAGTTACTCGACTTCATTGCCACCAATCCGCCGCGCTTCGGAGTCAATTGGGCTTGCGCGATGGATGTGGCGATCCGCGCGGCGAATTGGCTGCTCGCCCTCGACCTCCTGGCATCCGGCGGGCTTGGGTTGGACCGATCCACCCACGCACTCGTCTCGCGCAGCATCGTCGACCACGCGGTGTATGTTGCGGATCATCTGGAGTGGTCCGAAGTCAATCGCACCAATCACTATCTGGCCGATCTGGCCGGCCTGCTCTATGCGGGGGCGCGGCTTGATGTTTCGCCGCGCAGCGACGCCTGGCTTGCCTTCGCCGTGCGGGAACTGACGGGAGAAGCGCTGACCCAATTTCACCCCGAAGGCAGTTGCTATGAGGGGTCGACGAGTTACCACCGTCTTTCGGCCGAGCTGGTGCTTTTCGGCGTGGCTCTGGCCGCCGGGTTGCCGGAGTCGAGGCGGAACGCGTTGACGTCCTATCGACCGGATGCGATCCAGGTACGACCCGATTTCCCGCCGCCACCCGTGCCGGATTTCCCGGATGCAACAGGACGGCCGGGGCCCGTTTCAGCAATGGTCGCCGAGCGACTCTGGCGGGCAGCCCGCTTCAGCGAAGCCGTGAGCCGTTGCGACGGACGCATCAGCCAGATCGGCGATACCGACTCCGGACGGCTGTTCTGGCTGCATCCGGTGGCGGTCGGTGGTCATCCGCCCGGACGCGACGATCTGGATCATCGTGCACTGATCGAATCCATCGACGCGCTGTTTTCACCAACCGTTGCCGCCCGATGGTTCGACAGCGTTGTGGTGCGTGCGCTGGCCGGAGAGTGGCTGGCTCGGATTCCGGAGCCACTATCGATGCCGGGTGACCTTGGCGACGCAACGGCGATCGAGGCGGAAATCAGCCAACGACCGGATGCGTGCCGCCGGTTCAGACGATTTCCCTTGGCGCGGTCGACGAATCCCTGGAGCCGTATCGCCTACCCCGCCTTCGGGCTCTACGTTTTCCGCCGCGACGACGACTTCGTGGTCTTCCGCTGCTGGGGTCCGTTGGCGGCCGGCACGCCGAGCGGACACCTCCACGACGATAATCTCGGCATTGAAATCGTGTTGGGAGGGCAGGCGTTGATACAAGATCCTGGAACCTACGTCTACACGGCCGATCCGCAGGCGCGCAACCTGTACCGCTCCGCGTCGGCGCATGACGCGCCGCGGGCGCGTGCCTGGGACGTGGCTCCTCCGGGTTCGACGCTCTTCTCCCTGACACCGAAGGCCGCGGCCGAGTGCACCTGCTGGCAGGCCGATGCGGTTGCCGGACGGATCGTTGCGGACGAGGGCACGCTGCATCGCCTGGTGCGCTTCCGGGATGATGCGCTGGAGATATGGGATGGCATTTCCGGGGGCGAACTGGCTGCCCTCGGCAACGCACCGACGCCCTGCATTGGCTATGGCCGCAAAGCCTAAGGTTCTCTTTCTCCTGTTCGAGGGACTGGCGGCCACTGTGTTGGAGTCCCAGGTCTTGGCCACAGTGCGCATGCTCCAGGCGAAGAGCGTCGCGCAGTTCGAGGTGTGGGCATTTGCCTGCCTTGATGCCCTCATGCAGAGTTCCCGCTCCCGCCTCGGGGCCGCGGAGCAACTGGCACAGGCACCGGTGTTGCTGTATCGCGCGGTGCGGCCGCTTTCCCGGCTGGCCTACGCGATCAACGTGCTCTTGTTTGCGTGGCGCTTGTTTCCTCGCCGCCGGGACTTCACCCACATTCATGCGCGCACCGACTATTCCGCCGCCGTGGCGGGGCCGGTGGCGAGCCTGTTCGGCATCGAGTTGATCTGGGACTGCCGCGGCGATTCGGTGGCCGAGGTCGAGGAGCGTTTTGCCGGTCGTCGCGGCTGGTTTGGCCTGCTGGTGCAATTGCGGCTGCACGAGCTACGTGGCTACACACGAATGGCGGGCCGATGGTGCAGCCGCGCACTGTTCGTGACGGAGGAGTTGCGCGACCAGTACCGCGAACTGGTTGGAGACAAGCCTGTCGAAATCGTGCCCTGCGCGGCCCACGAGGAACTATTCTTTTTTGATCCTGACCTGCGCGCGGCAAGCCGTCGGCGCCTCGGCTATGCAGCCGACGAGACCGTGTATGTCTATAGCGGCAGCCTTACCGAGTACCAGGGTTTCGGCGACACGGTGGGATTTTTCGCGGCGGCCCATGACAAGGATCCACGCAGCCGCCTGCTGGTGCTTACGCCGGCGCTGGCGGCCGCGCAGCACGAACTGGCGCATCTTCCGCAGGGCAGTTTCCAGGCCCATGCCTGCGCCCTCGGCGAGGTTAATGCCTATTTGAATGCCGCCGATGTCGGCTTCCTGCTGCGCCCGCCTCTGCGTACCAACCGGGTGGCCTCGCCGACAAAGTTCGCCGAATATGGCCTGACGGGCCTTGCGGTGGTGACCAGCGAAGCCGTACCCTATGCCATGCGCGTCGCCACGGCTGTCGGCAACCTCGTGACTGTCGAGAATGGCTGCCCTCGACTGCCGTCACTTGACCGCCCGGCGGTGGCCAGGCGCTTCGCCGAACGGCTCGGCCGCAGCAATTTCACAGAAAATTACCGTCGAATCTATGCGCCCCATTCCGATAATCGCCGTCACCCGTAGTTTCGATAGCGGCGGCACGGAACAGCATTTGCTGCAAACGCTCCCGCGCCTGAATCGTGAAAAGTTTGCGGTCACCATATTGGCGCTGTATCGCGGAGGGGCGCTGGCTGAGGCTTTTACGCAAAGTGGAGTGAATGTCCGGCCGGGTTCGTCATCTCGTATCGGGGCTCTGTCCCGCCTTGCGTCGCAAGCGGCTGGACACCGTTCATTGGTGCACTGCTTCTTGCCTGAGCCATACCTTCTTGGCGCCCCGGTCGGGCTCATGGCGGGTTCGACAGTATTGATGAGTCGCCGCAGCCGCAACACTTACCAGCAACACCATCCGGTGGCCGCATGGTTCGAGCGTCGGCTGCATCGTCGCATGGCTGCGCTGGTCGGCAACTCGCGTCCGGTGGTGGCCGACCTGCTTGCCGAAGGGGCGCCGCCCGGGCGCGTCCGGCTGATCTACAACGGCATCGATACCGGCCGCTTCCTGTGCGGCAACCAACGCGAGGCCAAACGCCAGGAAGTCCGAACCCGACTCGGACTGGCGGATGATGTTGTCGTATTGACTTGCGTCGCCAATCTGTTTCGCTACAAGGGCCATGCCGATTTGCTTCGGTCGCTGGCCATGCTGAGCCCCGTCATTGCAGCGAACTGTGTAATGCTGCTCGCCGGGCGTGACGCGGGAGAGGCGGATTCCCTGCAGAGGCAGGCTGTCGAACTGGGCATTTCCGGCAGAGTCCGGTTTCTTGGCGAGCGGCGCGACGTCCCGGACTTGCTCGTCGCGAGCGACATCGCGGTGCTTGCATCGCAAGAGGAGGGATTCTCGAATGCCGTGCTGGAGGGCATGGCGGCAGGGCTGCCGATGGTGGTGACCGACGTTGGCGGGAATGCGGAGGCAGTGATCGACGGCAAGAATGGTTTCGTCGTGCCGGCGCGGGAACCCGCGCTGCTGGCAGAAGCCATGTCGGCCTTGATTGGCGATGCCGGACGCAGGCGCGCGATGGGGGATGCCGCCCGCGTGCGCGTCACCGAATCGTTTTCGATCGATGCGTCGGTTTTCGCCTATGAGGCGCTGTATGAAGAGATTTGGGCACGATACGGAAATGGTTTGTGAATTCACGGAGTCAACTGGCGTGCGAAAGGTGTTCTTGAAGTGTGTGGCTTAGCGGGGGCTCTGCTCCGCAATCGATTGCGCGACGACGATGCGCTGGTTCGCGATGTCGGCGCCATGGCGGACGCAATCGTTCACCGCGGGCCCGATGAGGGCGGCGCCTGGACCGATGCCGCATTCGGTGTCGCCCTGGCGCATCGCCGCCTGTCCATTCTCGATCTGTCAGCCGCCGGGCGCCAGCCGATGCACTCCGCCAGCGGGCGATTCGTGATCGCCTTCAATGGGGAGATCTACAACCATCTCGAGTTGCGCAATGAATTGCCGGGCTTTGCCTGGCGAGGGCATTCCGATACCGAAACACTGCTGGCGGCCTTCGAGACATGGGGCGTCGAGGCGGCCTTGCGACGCATGGTCGGCATGTTTGCCATCGCCTTGTGGGACAGCGGGCGCAAGGAACTCACGCTCGCGCGCGATCGTCTGGGCGAGAAGCCGCTCTACTACGGTCTGCAGGACGGCGCACTGCTGTTCGGCTCGGAACTCAAGGCGCTGGCGGCGTATCGCGGCTGGGCTCCGCAAGTCGATCGCGATGCGCTGGCTCTGTTCATGCGCTATGGCTATGTGCCCTTGCCGCACACGATCTGGCGCGGGATCCGCAAACTGCTGCCCGGGAGCTATCTGACCCTCGCCGCCGATGCGCCAATCACCGTCCTGCCAGCGCCGACTCTCTATTGGCGCGCGGTCGAAGTCGCTGCGGGCAGTGCTCGCACAAGCATCGACGAAGCGAGCGCGGTCGGGGCGCTGGACCAGCATCTACGCGTCGCCGTGGCAGGGCAGATGGTTGCCGATGTGCCGCTCGGCGCCTTTCTTTCGGGCGGCGTCGATTCCTCGACCATCGTCGCCCTGATGCAGGCGCAGTCGCCGCGTCCGGTGCGGACCTTTTCCATTGGTTTTACCGAAGCGGACTACAACGAGGCCGCGTATGCCAAGTCTGTCGCGGCGCATCTGGGCACCGACCACACCGAGTTCTACGTGTCGCCGGGAGATGCCCAGGCCGTGATTCCCCGCCTGGCTGAAATGTATGACGAACCATTCGGCGACTCGTCGCAAATCCCTACGCATCTGGTCGCCGCGATGGCGCGCCGCCATGTGACGGTTTGCCTGTCTGGCGACGGCGGCGACGAGTTGTTCGGCGGCTACAACCGGTATTTCTGGGGAAGGTCGATCTGGCGTCGCATCGGCCCGCTGCCGCGCGGCCTGCGGGCTGCCGCGGGGCGCGCAGTCAGCGCCGTTTCGCCGCAAGCCTGGGACAGGATCGGCAGGGCGCTGCCCAGCGGTCTGCGCCAACCGACACTCGGCGATCGCCTGCACAAGCTCGCCGGAGTCATCGATGTGGCATCGACGGACGAACTCTATCGGCGACTGGTATCCCAGCACCGCGAGCCTCGCAGCATCGTGATCGGCGGCGACGAAGCGCCGATCTGGGCCGACGCCGAGGCGGCCGATTTTGCGCGCTCGGCCCGCGGCGGCGACTTTACAGAGCGCATGATGTTCCACGATCTGGTCGGTTATCTTTCCGACGACATCCTGGCCAAGGTCGATCGGGCCGCCATGGCGGTCAGCCTGGAGACGCGTATTCCGCTGCTCGACCATCGCTTGGTGGAGTTCGCCTGGTCGCTGCCGCTGGATATGAAGATTCGTCATGGACAAGGCAAGTGGCTGCTGCGTCAGGTGCTGTATCGCTACGTGCCGAAGGAACTGATCGAGCGGCCGAAACAGGGCTTCGGCATTCCGCTCGATTCCTGGTTGCGTGGGCCGCTGCGCGACTGGGCGGAAGCGCTGCTCGACGAGTCGCGATTGCGCAGCGAGGGCTTTCTGCATCCCGAACCGGTGCGCCGCAAGTGGGCCGAGCACCTTTCCGGCCGCCGCAATTGGCAATACTGGCTGTGGAACGTCCTGATGTTTCAGGCCTGGCGGGAGCGTTGGGCGTGAGGGTCTGCCAGCTCTGCGCCGTCGATTTCACCGTCAGGAACTTCCTGCTGCCGCTCATCGACGGCATGCGCGGGCAAGGCTGGTCGGTGACCGCCGTATGCTCGCCCGGTCCGTTTGTCGACGACTTGCGCCGCGGCGGCTACGCCGTCGACACGATTCCGATTTCGCGCAGCATGAATCCGCTTTCGGCACTTCGCTCGACGATCGCGCTGGTGCGCTACTTTCGTCGCGAGCGCTTCGACGTCCTGCATGTGCATACTCCGGTGGCGGCATTGATTGGGCGCCTCGCGGCACGCATCGCCGGGATTCCGCTGGTCGTCTACACCGCGCACGGCTTCTATTTTCACGACGAGATGCCGCGCCGCAAGCGTGCGCTGTTCGTTGCGCTGGAGCGCTTTGGCGGGAGGCTTACCGACCTGCTTTTCTCGCAGAGCGCCGAGGACGCGGAGGAGGCGGTCAAGGAGGGCATTGCCCCGCGCGAGCGCGTGCTGGCGATCGGCAACGGAGTCGACGTGTCGTGCTTCGATCCGGCAAGAGTTGGCGCTGGCGAGACGGCGCGCGCGGCATTGGGCATTCCCGCCGAGGCTTTCGTGGTTGGCATGATTGGCCGTCAGGTGCGCGAGAAGGGGGTGGCTGAGTTTCTGGCTGCCGCCGCCGACCTGGCGCAGCGATTTCCCAAAATCTGGTTTCTGCTTATTGGTGAGCGTTTGCCCAGTGACCATGCCAGCGGTGTCGAGGATGAGTTCTCTGCGGCGAAAGCCCAATTGGGCGAGCGACTTGTGGCCCCCGGCCTGCGCTCCGACATCCCCCAGATGCTGGCAACGATGGACTTGTTCTGCCTGCCGTCGTGGCGCGAGGGCATGCCGCGCACCATCATCGAGGCGATGATGATGGGCAAGCCCGTGGTGGCCACGGATATCCGTGGTGCGCGGGAAGAAGTTGTGGCCGAGGAAACCGGCGTGTTGGTGCCGACGCGTGCACCGGGACAGCTCGCCGCGGCGATCGAGCGTTTTGTCCGCGATCCGGCATGGGGCACGCAGCTCGGCCAGGCAGGCAGGCAGCGCGCATTGATGTTGTATGATGAAAAAAAAGTCATCGCGTTGCAGCTGGAGCGAATTGCCCAGGCTGCGCGACAGCGGGCTCTGCTCTGATTCCATTCCATAGTGTCGAACTGGATTGCCTCCATCGTGGCCGCTAGCGCCACCATCGCTCTCCTCGCAATTCTGTTGCGACGCGCCGATGTTTTGCCCGTCGATCGCCCCAACGCGCGTTCGCTGCACGATCGGCCGACGCCCCGCATCGGGGGGTTGGCGCTGTTCCCGGGAGCCGTTCTGGGTTGCCTTGCAGCCGGTTTGTGGGACGGCGATTCGGTGCTCCTGCTGGGGCTCGCCGGTTTTCTGTTCTTTCTGTCGATCTTTGACGATTGGCGCAGTCTTCCCGTGAAGTTGCGGTTCGGCGCCCATCTCCTGGCTGCGGGCTTGCTCGCCTTCGGTTTGATGGGTTCCTCGATGGTCGCCTTGGCAGCGGCTTTGGCGGTGGCATGGATGACCAATCTCTTCAATTTCATGGACGGCGCCAACGGCCTGGCTGGCGGCATGGCGGCCATTGGCTTTGCCGTCTTCGGCCTGGCGTTCGGCGCGCCGAACGCGAGCTACGCCTTGACCGGGGCAGCCCTCGGCTTCCTGGTATTCAATTTTGATCCGGCCAGGGTGTTTCTCGGCGACGCCGGATCGATTCCGCTTGGCTTTCTGGCGGGAGGACTTGGCTTGCTGGGCGTGGTGAAGGGGCAGTGGCCCTGGTGGTTTCCCCTGCTTGCGTTCTCGCCGTTTGTCGTCGATGCGACGGTTACGCTGGTGCGTCGGGCGCTGCGCAGGGAAAGGGTTTGGACCGCCCATCGAGAGCACTACTATCAGCGCCTCGTGCGCATGGGCTGGTCCCATCGCCGGCTGGCATTGTTCGAATACGTGCTCATGGCGGCATGCGGAATTTCGGCCCTGACCCTGCTGTCGGCGGGCCAACAGTTCCAGGTCCTGGGGCTGTCGGCATGGGTTGTCGTTTACGCAGGCCTGATGCTGTTCATTGACAGATGCTGGGCGCGCAGTGCGGCCAGCCGCGGAGACCGGGCGTGAGGCGCAGCGCGATGATTTTCCTGCACGACCTTGCCATGGTGGTGTTCGCCTGGCTCGGGTCTTACTGGCTGCGCTTCAATCTCGACATTCCGGCTGAATTCAATGAGGCCATGTGGTCGGCGCTGGTGGTGGTGATACCCGTGCAGGGAATCATTTTCTATGGCTTTGGCCTGTATCGTGGGATGTGGCGCTTTGCCAGCGTTTCCGACCTGAAACGGATACTGATCGCCTGCGGAGTCGCGGGTCTGGCGTCGCCTGCGGCCCTGGTGATGGCACAGCAGCTCAACATGGTGCCGCGCTCGGTGTTCATCCTCGATCCATTGCTGCTGGTGTTGCTGATGGGCGGCGTGCGCTTCACCTATCGGGCCTGGAAGGACGGACATTTCTTCCTGCGCCGCACCGGGGTGGGCACGCCGGTCCTGATAGTTGGCGCTGGCGAGACGGCGATGCGCCTGATCAAGGAACTGGAAACCAGCCGGGTCTGGCGCGTGGTCGGTCTGGTCGATGCCGGTTCGGCGCTGACCGGTCGTCAGCTCGGCGATGTGCCTATCCTGGGCGGGATCGATGCGATCGCGGAGCATGCGCAACGCGCCGATGCGCACCACGTCATCATCGCCATGCCCTCGGCGTCGGCAGCGGAACGGCGGCGTGCGACGGAACTGACGGCGGCGGCCGGACTTACGGTGATGACCGTGCCCGCGCTCGAAGACCTGCTCACCGGCCGCGTGGCGATTTCGGAAATCCGCAAGGTCGAACTCGAAGACTTGCTCGGCCGCGACCGGATCGAGCTCGACGAGGCCGGCCTGCAGGGCCTGCTGGAGAACAAGACCGTGCTGGTGACCGGCGCCGGCGGCTCGATCGGCTCCGAGTTGTGCCGCCAGATCGCGCGCTTCCGTCCGCGGCAGTTGGTGTTCCTGGAGCAGTCCGAATACGCGCTGTACAGCATCGAGCAGGAGTTTGCCGGGCGTTCCGTGACCTGCGTGGTGGGCGACGTGAAGGATGTCGTGCGCATGGACGCGGTGTTCGCCGAGCACCGGCCGGACGTGGTGTTTCACGCCGCGGCCTACAAGCACGTGCCGCTGATGGAATGTGCCAACGCCTGGGAAGCGGTGAAGAACAACGTGCAGGGCACGCTCAACGTGGCGCGCGCCGCGCTGGCCAACGGCACCGGGGAATTCGTGCTGATTTCCACCGACAAGGCGGTCAATCCGACCAATGTCATGGGTGCCAGCAAGCGCCTGGCGGAGGTCGTGTGCCAGGCGGTGCAGGCGCAGCGCTCGGCGACGCGTTTCGTCATGGTGCGTTTCGGCAATGTCCTGGGTTCGTCGGGCAGCGTGATCCCACGCTTTCGCGAGCAGATCGCGAAAGGCGGGCCGGTCACCGTCACGCATCCGGAGATCATCCGCTACTTCATGCTGATACCCGAGGCGGCGCAACTGGTGTTGCAGGCCGGACTGATGGCGGCGCGCGAAGCCGAGGGCGGCCGGGTCTTCGTGCTCGACATGGGCGAACCGGTGAAGATCGTCGACCTGGCGCGCGACATGATCCGGCTTTCGGGCTTCAGCGAGGACGAGATAAAAATCGAGTTCACCGGCCTGCGGCCCGGCGAGAAGCTCTACGAAGAACTGCTCGCCGACGGCGAGGCGACCCTGCCGACGCCGCATCCTAAGCTGCGCATCGCGAAACCTTCGGCGTCACCCGACGCGGCCTGGCTGGCCGAGCTCGAACTATGGCTGGCAGCGCCCTGGCGCGAGGAAGCCGAGGTGAAATCCGGGCTCAGGAGCTGGGTGCCGGAATATCGGCCCGCAAGGCATTGAAGGCCGTCGTTACTTCATCGACCGCGATGTCCCGCACGTCGAGCGAAGGCTTCTGCAGCAGGCGATAAGGCACGCCCCAGGGGCGCCAGCGCGCCGTGCCGGAATTGCCGAAGAGGCACACGATGGGCAGGCCGAGCCCCGCCGCCAGATGCATGGCGCCGCCGTCGGCGCAGATCAGCGCATCGCATTGCGCGAGCGCGGCGATCAGGTCCGCCAGCGTCTGCGTCGGCCGCGCAATCACCGGGGCGCCAGCGCCAACTCTTGCAAGCAGCTCGCCGGCCTTGGCATCGTCGCCCGGATGCAGCGGATTGTCTTCGGCGCCGGGCGACCAGAGCAGCATGAAGCGCAGCGGGCCTTGCGCCGCCAGTGATTCAATGGTTTCGGCGAAGCGTTCGGCCGGCCAGCGCTGCGACGCCTTGCGCGCGCTGATGTGGATGCCGACGGTGAATGGCGGCGCCGGCGCCGCCTTGCCCGGTGCGAAGACCCGACAAGCCGGCGGCGGACCGGCAATGCCGTAGACCGCAGCGACGCGAAACACGTCCTCGGCTTCATGGCGGCCGGCGTCGTCGAGCGGCAGCGCCAGATCCAGTCCCTTGACGTCGCCGAAGCCGATCAGGCGCTTCGGCTGCAGCCAGCGCGCGAGCTTGACCACCCGCGGCTGCGGCGAGGTGGTGGCGATGATCACGTCGTCGAGCTGCATCCCGCGCAGTTTGCGCATCATCGCCAGGCGCCGCCACAGGATGCCGGGCAGCGATTCGCGGGGACCGCGATGCTTGGCCTTGGTGTAGACAAAGACTTCGTCGAGATCGGGATTGCCGGCCAGCACCGGTGCGTTGTAGCTATTGACCAGCGCGCCGATCCAGGATTGCGGAAATCGCCGGCGCAAGGCGGCGATCAATGGTGTGGTGCACACCAGGTCGCCGATGTTGTCGCGCCGGATGATCAGTATTTTCGGGGTGGGGGCAGGGCTCAAGGTAAACTTGTCGACTATGGCTACTTATGCAATCGGAGACCTGCAGGGCTGCTACGACCCGCTGCGGCGCCTGCTCGACTATATCAGTTTCGATCCGGCCGCCGACCGCGTCTGGTTCGTCGGCGACCTGGTCAATCGCGGCCCCGCGTCGCTCGAGGTGCTGCGCTTCGTCAAGGCACTGGGAAGTTCGGCGACCGTGGTGCTCGGCAATCACGATCTGCATCTGGTGATGCAGGCCGCAGGCTACGGCAAGCCGAACAAGGAAGACACGCTCGACGAGATCCTGGCGGCCGCCGACCGCGACGAGTTGCTGGCCTGGCTGCGGGCGCAGCCGCTGTTCCATGTCGAGGACGGCTGGGCCATGGTGCATGCCGGCCTGTTGCCGAGCTGGACCGTGGCGCAGGCGCAAGCGCTGTCCGACGAAGCCTCGGCGGCATTGCAGGCCGCCGACTACCGCGACTTCCTCGCCAATATGTGGGGCTCGGAACCGGCAGCCTGGCGCGACGATCTCGCCGGCTGGGACCGTTTGCGCGTGGTGGTGAATGCGATGACGCGCATGCGCTATGTGACGGCGAGCGGCGCCATGGAATTTCGTGCGGGCGGCGCCAAGTCGCCGCCCGACAAGGGGCCGCCGGGATGCCTGCCGTGGTTCAATGCGCCGGGGCGCGCCAGCGCCGACCATGCGATTGTCTGCGGGCACTGGTCGGCCCTCGGATTTCGCGACGAGGCCAACATCCTCGCGCTCGACACCGGTTGCCTGTGGGGCGGTTGCCTGACGGCGGTGCGGTTGGATGACCGGCGGGTATTTCGTCAGCCCTGTCCGCAGCAGGCCAAGCCCTCCGGCTGGGACTGAGCGTCCGGCGCTCGTACCAAGGCTCGACGGGCGAACTCAGTGCGAGACGCGGGTGACGCCGCTGCCGGACAGGACCCGCACTTTGTCGCCGGCGCGGAATTGTTCGTCGGCCTCCTGGGTCACGGCGATGAACTGGCCGCTGTCGAGTTTGACGGTGATTTCCAGGCCGTCCTTCTTCGACGTCTTTTCCTCGATGGCCTGCCCGGCCACGCCGCCGAGCACGGCGCCGAGCACCGAGCCGACGGTCGAGCCCTTGCCCTGTCCGACGTTGCTGCCGGCGATGCCGCCGACCACGCCTCCCGCAACGACGCCGACACCCGATTGCGTGCCTTCGATGGTCACCGTGCGCACGGATTCCACGACGCCCATGCGCACATGCATTTCGCCGCGGGTTTGCGAACGGGAATAGGCGGAACCGGACTGGCTGCCGGCGCAACCGGCCAGTACCAGGGCGGTTGCGGCAGTGACGGCAAGGGCAAGCAGACGGTATGGCTTCATGAGATTTCCTTTATTCACGGCGGGGCTCGATCAGAGTGTCTCACCGAATGCGGCACTGAAACGCTGGGCAATGTCTTCCCTTCTCAGCTTGTGGTTCTGGCCGCCGCGGTGGGCGATCTTGATCGACCCCATCAGCGATGCCAGGCGCCCGGTCTTCTCCCATTCCCAGCCCCGGCCGATGCCGTAAAGCAGGCCGGCGCGGTAGGCGTCGCCGCAACCGGTCGGGTCGATCAGCGATTCCGGCGGCGCCGCCGGAATCTCGATGCGGCGGCCATTGCTGTAGATCTGCGATCCGCTGCCGCCCAGCGTGACGATCAGCGCCTGGACTTCCCCGGCCAGTTGTTCCAGGCTGCGCCCGGTGCGTTCCGTCAGCAACTTGGCTTCGTAGTCATTGACCGTGCAGTAGTCGGCAAGTTTCAGGAAGGCCATGAGTTCGGCGCCGTCGAACATCGGCAGGCCCTGGCCCGGATCGAAAACGAAGGGTATGCGGGCATCGTGGAATTCGCGCGCATGCTGCAGCATGCCGTCGCGGCCGTCGGGCGCGACGATGCCGAGACTCACCTCGCGCGCATCGGTGACCTTGTTGCGGTGCGACTGGGTCATCGCGCCCGGGTGAAAGGCGGTGATCTGGTTGTCGTCGAGATCGGTGGTGATGAAGGCCTGCGCGGTGAAGCTGTCGGGCACGTGCGTGACATGGCTGGCGTCCAGTCCCAGTTGCTTGAGGCGGTGCAGGTAGGGCGTGCTGTCGTCGCCGATGGTCGCCATGATCAGCGGCTCGCCGCCGAGCAGCTTGAGGCTGTAGGCGATGTTGCCGGCGCAGCCGCCGAACTCGCGACGCATGTCGGGCACCAGGAAGGCGACGTTGAGGATGTGGATCTGTTCCGGCAGGATGTGGTTCTTGAAACGATCGCCGAATACCATGATGGTGTCGTAGGCCATCGATCCGCAGATGAGTGTCTTCATGAATGCTTTCGGGTTCAGGGATAGAAAAGATACAGCCGGTAGCCGCTGGCCGCCATCTCGCGCGGCTCGACGCCGACCGTCAGCACGATGTCGGCGTTGGGCGCCATGCCGGCGGCGAGCGGCGTCGCGGGCGGCAGGTAGTCGGCCGGCGCCAGCACCTTGCGCGCGATGGCCTGGTCCGCCGTGTCGGTCAGCGTGAGTTCCAGATGCGGGAACTGCTGGGCGAAGGGCGCCCGGTTTTTCAGCGTCGCCGCCAATGCCAGGCGGCCCGGATGTCCGCTGTCGGGGTGCAGGTCGGAGGCCTCGATGCCGACCATGCCGACCTTCGTCGGCAGGCCGACTTCGCAGCCGGCGACCTGGCACAGGGCGACCAGGGCCGGTTTGGTCTGCGGCCACAGCACCGCCAGCTCGACGCGGAACGCCATCAGCGCCTGCAGGCCCAGTACGGCGAACGCCAACAGGCTGCCGATCACCCACGGCCAGCGGCGCGGCGGCGGTGGCGCGGCGGGGAAGGTCTCGCTCCAGCCTGCCGTCTCGCTGTCATCCGCCGTGTCGGTATCCGGCGCTGCGGCGTCAAGCTCGGTCGCTTCCGGGGCGGCGGTGATTTCCGGCAGCAAGGCTTCCTCGGTGTCCGGCGGCAGCGCCGGGACTTGCTCGGGCACTTCGTCCGGCACTTCCGGCATCGAGCCGGGGTCCGGCTCGGGCGCTGGCTCGGTAGCCGGTTCAGGAATGGGCTCGGGAGCCGGTTCAGGAGTTGGCGCTGGCGGGACGGCGAATTCGTCGGTCGCGGCTTCGGCATAGGCCGCGGATTCCTCTGCCGTATCGGGCGGGGAAGGGGCAATCCCGTCGTGCGCGGATTCGGCGGCGGGCGGTGCGACCAACACCACCGTGGGTTCCTCGATCAGGCTGTCGATGGCATTGAAGACATGCTGGCATTCGCCGCAACGCACGCGGCCGGAGCGCGCCTTGAGCTGCTCCGCGGTGACGCGGAAGTGGGTTGCGCAGTTGGGGCAGCGCGTCAGCACTGCTGGCCCTCCAGCCGCACCCAGCCGTCCAGTTCGGCGCCCACACGCAACGCAATCAGCGGCGCATAGGCGGCGATGACCTGGTCGGCCTGGCTCGCCAGCACGCCGGACAGCGCGATGCGCCCGCCCGGCGCGATGCGCCCGACCAGCAGCGGGGCCAGCACGCACAGCGGGTTGGTGAGGATGTTGGCGACCACGATGTCGAAGCGCTCGTCGAGCTTGTCCCGCGAATGGCGCAGGGCGATCGTCACGTCATTGTTGGCGGCGTTGTCGCCTGCGGCGATCAGGGCATTCTCGTCGATATCCACGCCCAGCACCGATGCCGCGCCCAGCCTGGCCGCGGCGATGCCGAGGATGCCCGAGCCGCAGCCGTAGTCGAGCAAGGTTTCTCCACCGCGCAGGGTTTCGGTCAACCATTGCAGACAGAGGAAGGTGGTCGGGTGCGAGCCGGTGCCGAAGGCCAGGCCCGGGTCGAGGATCAGGTTGATCGCGTTGGCGTCGGGTGCGGCGTGCCATGAAGGCACGATCCACAGGCGCTGATTGACCTTGATCGGGTCGAACTGGGCCTGGGTCAGGCGCACCCAGTCCTGTTCGGCGACGTCTTCCAGTTCGATCTCGGGCAGGTCTTCGATCCCGGCCGCGGCCGCCGCCGCGGCGATGCGCCCGATCAGGTCCTCGCCCGGATCGAACAGCGCCACCACCCGGCTCTCATTCCACAGCGGCGTCGCGGGTCCGCTCCCCGTTGCGTCGGGTTCGCCGAATTGCGGCGTTTCCAGCTCGGTTCCGGCCAGCGCGTCTTCGACGCTGACCGAGATCGCGCCGGCCGCCAGCAGCGCGTCGGACAGCGCATCCGCGTGCGCGGCGTCGGTTTCCAGGGCGACGCTGACCCACATGGCGCCTACTTGCCTTTGCTGGCTTCGCTGCGGGCGGCGAGCTTTTCTTCGAGGTAATGGATGCTGGTGCCGCCCTTGATGAAACGCTCGTCCAGCATCAGGTCCTGGTGCAGCGGGATATTGGTCTTGATGCCGTCCACCATCATTTCCGACAGCGCGATGCGCATGCGCCGGATGGCCTGTTCACGCGTATCGCCGTAAGCAATCACTTTGCCTATCATCGAGTCGTAGTGGGGCGGCACGGTGTAGCCCGAATAGGCATGGGAATCCACGCGGATGCCGGGGCCGCCGGGCGCATGCCAGTTGGTGATCTTGCCCGGCGAAGGCGTGCACTTGAAGGGGTCTTCGGCATTGATGCGGCACTCGACGGCATGGCCGCGGATTTCGATGTCGCGCTGCTTGAACCAGAGTTTTTCGCCGGCGGCGATGCGGATCTGTGCCTGGACGATGTCGATGCCCGTGATCAGCTCGGTGACCGGGTGCTCGACCTGGACGCGGGTGTTCATCTCGATGAAGTAGAACTCGCCGTCCTCGTAGAGGAATTCGAAGGTGCCGGCGCCGCGGTAGTTGATGCGGCGGCAGGCCTCGGCGCAACGGTCGCCGACGCGGGTCAGCACCCGGCGGTTGATGCCCGGCGCCGGCGCTTCCTCGATCACCTTCTGGTGCCGGCGCTGCATCGAGCAGTCGCGCTCGCCCAAGTAGACCGAGTTGCGATGCGCGTCGGAGAGCACCTGGATTTCCACGTGGCGCGGATTTTCGAGGAACTTCTCCATGTACACGGTCGGGTTGTTGAAGGCCGCGCCGGCTTCGCTGCGGGTCATGTTGACCGCGTTGAGCAGTGCGGCCTCGGTATGCACCACGCGCATGCCGCGTCCGCCGCCGCCACCGGCCGCCTTGATGATCACCGGATAGCCCACGGCGCGGCCGATCTTGGTGATTTCCTTGGGGTCGTCGGGCAGGGCGCCCTCGGAGCCGGGCACGCAGGGGACGCCGGCTTCGCGCATGGCGTTCTTGGCGCTGACCTTGTCGCCCATCAGGCGGATGGTTTCCGGGCGCGGGCCGATGAAGGCGAAGCCGGATTTCTCGACGCATTCGGCAAAGTCGGCGTTTTCCGAGAGGAAGCCGTAGCCGGGGTGGATCGCCTCGGCGTCGGTGACTTCGGCCGCGGAAATGATGGCGGGGATGTTGAGGTAGCTCTGGCTCGAAGGCGCCGGCCCGATGCAGACCGATTCGTCGGCCAGCTTGACGTACTTCGCCTCGGTGTCGGCTTCCGAATGCACGGCGACCGTGCGCACGCCAAGCTCGCGGCAGGCGCGCAGGACTCGTAGCGCTATCTCGCCGCGGTTGGCGATCAATACTTTACCGAACATCATGCCTCCGCCGGGCCGCCCCAAGGAGGCATGAGTTGTTGAACCGGACGCTGCAAAGCAGCGGAACCGTCATCACCCCTTTCCGTGGGGCGAAGTCGGGGTTTCGTGGAGCACTGCTCCACGCCGACGTAGCCGGCCGGCTGTGCAAAGCCGGTCGTGGGGCGCGGGTCGGGGGAATGGTCGTCATGTTCAGCCGATCACGAACATCGGCTGGCCATACTCCACCGCCTGGCCGTTTTCAACCTGGATGGCCTTGATCACGCCGGATACGTCGGCTTCGATCTCGTTCATCAGTTTCATCGCCTCGATCACGCAGAGCGTGTCGCCCTCCTTCACCGTCTGGCCGACCTCGACGAAAGGCGCGGCATCCGGGCTGCTGGCCCGATAAAAGGTGCCCACCATCGGCGCCTTCATGACATGGCCCTCGGGCAGGGCCGGTGCGGCGGCGGCAAGAGTTGGCGCTGGCGACACGGCGGCCGGCGCCGCTACTGCGGCTGCGGGCATGTGGATATTGGTGGTAGCGGGTGCTGCGGCGAAATGCTTGGCAATGCGAATCTTTTCTTCGCCCTCACTGATTTCAAGCTCCGAAATGCCGGAGTTCTGCACGAGATCAATCAGGGTCTTGAGTTTTCTCAGGTCCATGGGGACTCCCAAACAAGGATTTGCGGCCGCGGCCGCCGATTTCTAGATGATTCAGGCGGTACGCAAGCGGGCCAGCGCGGCTTCCAGCGCCAGTTCGTAGCCTTGCGCGCCAAGACCGGAGATAACGCCGACGGCGATATCCGAAAAATACGAGTGACGGCGGAACGGCTCCCGCCCATGCACATTCGACAGATGAACCTCGATGAAGGGAATGGCCACCGCCGCCAGGGCGTCGCGCAAGGCGACGCTGGTATGGGTATAGCCCGCCGGGTTGACGATGATGAAGCGCACGCCTTGTTCGCGAGCCGACTGAACCCGGTCGATCAGTTCGCCCTCGTGATTGCTTTGAAAGCTTTCGAGCCGGGCGCCGAAAGCGCGAGCCCGGGCCTCCATTGCCGTATGTATGCTGGCCAGCGTGGTGCGCCCGTAAATTTCCGGTTCGCGGCTTCCCAAGAGGTTCAGATTCGGCCCGTGGAGGACCAGAATTGCGCCCTGCGATTCGTCGCCAGTGCCGGCTTTGCTGCGTTTTTGCTTCGTCATGGGCGCAAGTTTGCCGCAAATACCTACACTTTGTCCAGTTAGCGAGAAATCAGCTCGACCAGTTGCCGCTCCAGATCCGCCTCCGCGAAGCGGCCCAGCTTGATCGCCGCGACCATTCCCTGGCGGTCGATCACCGCGGTGAAGGGCAGTGCCTGGCGCGAGTTGCCCAGTGCGACGCTGCTGTCGATTGCGCCGGAGTCACCGATCAGCAAGGGGTAGCTGACCGGGGTCTGCTTTTGAAATTCGCCGACCTTGTCTGCAGTATCGATGCTGATGCCGACAAATTGAACACCTTTGGCTCCGAACTGCTCCTGCAGGCGAGAGAAGCCCGGCATTTCCTCGCGACAGGGTGGGCACCAGGTCGCCCAGTAATTGACGACCAGAATCTTGCCGCGCCATTGTTCCATTGCCTGGGCCTTGCCTCCCGAATCGGGCAGGGTCAAGCGAAAGATCGCCGTTGCCTGGGTGCCAAGCGATGAAGTTTCCAAAGGAGGAATTCCCTTTATGTTCGCGGCAGGTTGGATGTCTTTATATATTAAATAGCCGAAGATGGCGGATAGAAGTCCGACGACTCCGACTGCGACCCAGATGCGGCGGGAATTCATGGGCCGGTTTCCCGCAACAAGTCGATCACGGCCTCGGCGCGTGCCCGCCGCCGACCCTGACCGCCGTGATGTGCTTTCGGCTGCTGGCGCTCGGCGAGCGGCGGATAGATCGATAGCAGGACGGGAATATCGTTCCAGTCTATGGCCAGTTGCGAGTCCAGCCCCGGTTTGCGCTTGTCGATGACTTCGTAGGAAATGCCCTGGGACAGGAGCGCAATTTCGACATCCTTGCTGCTATCGGCGAACAGTTCTATTTCTGCGGCGGAATAGCGGCCAGCCGTGCCATCCAGGGCACCGCCCGTCAGATAGGGGTTGAATTCGGTCAGCGCCTGCATCACTTCGAGTGCCGTGGCGCGCAGATCGTGTACGCGCTCCCGCTGCTCGTCTTCCTGGTAGAGCGACTGCCAGCTGCGCAACTCGGTCTCGATTTCCTCGTTGGTGGGCAGCGCATCGCCTTCCGCGGCACCGAGACTTCGCGCCGCCTTGCGTTTGGCGGTGCCGTAATCGGCGATGCCGTCTTCCGCCATCAGGCGCGCGGCGGCGCTGGCGATCGCGCGACGCAATTGGCTGGATGCGGAGGGTGCTGGTTTGCGGCGCGGCATGGGGTAGCGGGTAGCGGAGGTTACAATCCTGAGACATTATTCCATGGAAAGTGCCATGCACATTCACATCCTCGGTGTCTGCGGCACCTTCATGGGCGGCATCGCGCTGCTGGCACGCTCGGCCGGGCACCGAGTCACCGGTTGCGACGCCAATGTCTATCCACCGATGAGTACGCAATTGACCGAGCAGGGCATCGCCTTGACGGATGGCTATGATCCCGGACAACTGGCGCTGAATCCGGACCTGTTCGTCGTCGGCAACACCATTTCGCGCGGCAATCCGCTGCTGGAAGCAATCCTGGAGCGCAATCTGCCCTATGTCTCCGGACCGCAGTGGCTGGCCGAAAACATATTGCAGGGACGCTGGGTGCTGGGCGTGGCGGGGACGCATGGCAAAACCACCACGACGTCGATGCTGGCCTGGATACTGGAAGAGGCAGGCTTGAACCCCTCGTTTCTCGTCGGCGGTGTCCCTCAGGGCTTTGGTGTCTCGGCGCGGCTGACCGATTCCCCCTTCTTCGTCATCGAAGCCGACGAGTACGACACGGCGTTTTGCGACAAGCGTTCCAAATTCGTTCATTACCGCCCAAGGACCGCCGTACTGAATAACCTTGAGTTCGATCATGCAGATATCTTTGCTGATCTTGCCGCTATCGAGACTCAATTCCATCATTTTGTACGTACTCTGCCCGGTAACGGACTGATTGTCGCCAACGCCGCGGAGCCGGCGCTCGATCGCGTCCTGGAACGCGGTTGCTGGACTCCGGTCGAGGTATTCAACGGCGCTGCCGGCTGGCAGGCCATGGCCGTGAATGGTGATGGCGGCTTCGAGGTCAGCCTGCGCGGCGAGCGCGTGGGGCGGGTCGAACATTTCGCCCTGCCCGGCGATCACAATCGCGCCAATGCCCTGGCCGCCCTGGCTGCGGCCCGCCATGCGGGCGTGCCGGTGGCTGTCGGGCTGCGGGCGCTGGAAAGCTTCAGGGGCGTGCGGCGCCGGCTGGAGATAAGGGGTACCGTGCGCGGCGTCACCGTGATCGACGATTTCGCCCATCATCCGACGGCAATCCGCGTCACCCTGGAAGGCCTCCGTCAGCGCGTGGGCGCCGCCCGGATTCTTGCCGTGCTCGAGCCGCGCTCGAATACGATGAAGCTGGGCACCATGAAGGCGCAGTTGCCGGATAGTCTGGCCGGTGCAGAGGCGACTTATTGCTATGCCGGCAATTTGGGCTGGAATGCCGCCGAGGCCCTGGCGCCACTGGGGACAAAGGCAAGGGTCTTCGACGATCTCGACCAATTGGTCGCCGCCGTGGCGGCGGACGCACGGGAGGGTGACCAGGTATTGATCATGAGCAACGGTGGATTCGGCGGAGTTCATGAAAAGCTGTTGTCAGCCCTGACGCATTGATACCAGGCCATTCCCGCACCGCGCTTTCCTGACTCAAAAAGCATCCGGCCGGCGTTCGGTCGTCGCGTGGCCCCGACATGTGTCGAAAGGAAAGCTTCCGTGGCGCTTGCCGCCGGCCTTGTCGGCGTTAAGCGTGGCGGCCATAAGCGGAATCTCGGGCAGGTCCGGCGCGAATAATCACACATCGTGATAGCCAACTTTGACAAATATCAATGAAGCTGTGTTAACCTTCACAATAGTTGAGTATTAAAGTAAAGTTTAATTACTCGAATTGAGTGTCGGCAAGTGAGCGTTGCGCCATGGCGCGATGAGTACAAAGTGCTAGAAACGCCGCCATGACCAACGATGTCTGGCAAAGGCGATTTAGGGGGGAGCATGGCAATCAATAAATCCAAATCCTGTCGAGGGCAGGGTTCCGCACGTCTTGCCCGTGGCCTCACGGCTGGCGCGCTGGCCCTTGGTGCCGAGCTGGCGCTTGCGGCCTGGGAACTCAATCTGCAGCCTCCGGTCAGCGCCGGCGCCCGGCTTGCCTACGATTTGCACACCATGGTGATGTGGCTGATCGTGGTGATCTTCGTCGGTGTGTTCGGCGCCCTCAGCTATTCGCTTTATGCCCATCGCAAGTCGAAGGGCCACAAGGCTGCCGATTTCCACGACAACACGACAATTGAAATTCTATGGACCGTGGTGCCCTTCATCATCCTGGTCCTGATCGCTTTTCCCGCAACCACCTCGCTGGTGGCGATGCGCGATACCTCGCAGCCGGACATGACGGTGAAGGCAACCGGTTATCAATGGAAATGGGGTTATGAGTACCTGACCGGTGATGCGGCAGGCATCAAGTACATGAGTGTGCTGGCCACCACCCAGGATCAGATCAAGGGATTGGCGCCCAAGGGCGAGCACTACCTGCTGGAAGTCGATAAACCGCTGGTGGTTCCGGTGAACCAGAAGGTGCGCATCCTCACGACTTCGGCCGATGTCATTCACAACTGGTCGGTGCCGGCGTTTGCGGTGAAGACCGATGCCGTCCCGGGCTTTGTGCGCGATACCTGGTTCCGCGCCGAGAAGGAAGGCACCTACCGCGGTCAGTGTTCCGAACTCTGCGGCAAGGATCACGGCTTCATGCCGGTGGTGGTCGAGGTGGTTTCGGCGGAGAAATATGCCGCCTGGACGGCCGAGCAGAAGAAGCTGATGGCTGCCGGGGCGGAAGATCCCAATAAGGTATGGACCCTTGCCGAGCAGCAGGCCCACGGCGAAAAGGTCTACACCACCAACTGCGCCGCCTGCCACCAGCCCACCGGACAGGGCCTGCCGCCGGCCTTCCCGGCGCTCGACGGTTCGAAACTGGTCAAGGGACCGAAGCAGGCCCACATCCAAATCGTGCTCAACGGCAAGCCGGGTACCGCCATGGCGGCGTTCGGCGTCCAACTGAACGATAGCGATATCGCCGCCGTGGTCGCCTATGAGCGCAATGCCTGGAGCAACAAGTCCGGCGAAGTCATTCAACCGGCCGAAGTCAAGGCCCTGCGCGGCAAGTGATCGATCCGCGCGAGCCTACAGGAGAACAGCATGAACGCTAGCCACACCGCCCATCACGACGATCTCGGCCATCACGGCCACGCACCTTCCGGCATCATGCGCTGGATCACCACCACCAACCATAAGGACATCGGCACGATGTACCTCTGGTTCAGCTTCATCATGTTCCTGGTCGGTGGTGCGATGTCGCTGGTGATCCGCGCCGAACTGATGCAGCCCGGCATCCAGTATGTGTCGCCCGAGTTCTATAACCAGATGCTCACGCTGCACGCGCTGATCATGGTGTTCGGCGCCATCATGCCGGCCTTCGTCGGCTTCGCCAACTGGATGCTGCCGCTGATGCTCGGCGCCCCCGACATGGCTTTTGCCCGGATGAACAACTGGAGCTTCTGGCTGCTGCCGCCGGCGGCCATCCTGCTTACCGGATCCCTGTTCGTCCCGGGCGGCGCGGCTGGCACCGGCTGGACGCTGTATCCGCCCCTGTCGGTACAGATGGGCATCGGCATGGACATGGCGATATTCGCAGTGCATATTCTCGGGATGTCGTCGATCATGGGTTCGATCAACATCATCACCACCATCCTCAATCTGCGCACGCCCGGCATGACCATGATGAAGATGCCGATGTTCGCCTGGACCTGGCTGGTGACGGCCTTCCTGCTGATCGCCTCGATGCCGATACTCGCCGGCGCTGTCACCATGCTGCTGACCGACCGCCATTTCGGCACCAGTTTCTTCAGCGCCGCCGGCGGCGGCGATCCGGTGCTGTTCCAGCACATCTTCTGGTTCTTCGGCCACCCCGAGGTGTACATCATCGCGCTGCCGGCCTTCGGCGTCGTCTCGCACGTGATCCCGGCCTTTTCGCGCAAGCCGCTGTTCGGTTATGTCTCGATGGTCTACGCGATCGCGGCCATCGGCCTGATTTCCTTCTTCGTCTGGGCCCACCACATGTATGTGACGGGCATTCCGCTGACGGGCCAGCTCTACTTCATGTACGCCACGCTGCTGATTGCCGTGCCGACCGGGGTCAAGGTGTTCAACTGGGTCACCACCATGTGGCGCGGTGCGCTTTCCTTCGAGACGCCGATGCTGTTTGCGCTGGGCTTCCTGTTCCTGTTCACCATCGGCGGCCTGACCGGCCTGGTGCTGGCGATCACGGCGGTGGATATCCAGCTGCAGGACACCTATTACGTGGTGGCCCATTTTCATTACGTGATGGTTGCGGGAGCCCTGTTCTCCGCCTATGCTGGTTTGTATTACTGGCTGCCGAAATGGACCGGCCACATGTACAACGAGTCGCTGGGCAAGCTGCATTTCTGGCTTTCCATCGTGTTCTTCAACATAGCCTTTTTCCCGCAGCACTTCCTCGGCCTTGCCGGCATGCCGCGCCGCATTCCCGACTATGCGCAGCAATTCACCGACTTCAACATGGTCTCGGGCATCGGCGCATTCGGCTTCGGCTTCAGCCAGCTGCTGGTTCTGGTGGTGGTGTTCAAGGCCATGAAAGGCGGCGAAAAAGCCGCGGCGAAGCCGTGGGACGGCGCGACCGGCCTGGAGTGGACGGTTCCCTCGCCGGCGCCGCACCATACCTTCGAGGATCCGCCGCCCTTCGATCAGGCCACGGCCCATGCCTGATCGACTCGCCATGGAGCACGGCAAACTGACGCCGCAGCAGAGGCAAGGCAACCGGCGCATTGCGCTGGTTCTCGCCCTGTTCGCCTTCCTGGTGTTTGCGACCTTCATCGCCCGCCAGTGGCTGGCCTCGCCCTGACCATCGGTTTATCGAGCGATGAGCCAAGTCCTCACTCCCGCGGGCACCCTGATCAAGGCGGCCAATCGCCGTCTGGCGGTGCGCCTGCTGGCCGTGATTGCCGGCAGCCTGCTGTTCGTTGCGATCCAGCCGGGGCTGTACAAGGCCTTTTGCGAGTGGACCGGAATCTACGACATCGATCGCGCCGACCAACTGGCGCACAGCCCGCTGGCTGGCCGTGCGGTGCGTCTCGAATTCGATGCCAACAGCTTCGACAACGGCTTGCGCTTCCGTCCTGAGCTCGCGACCCTGTCGGCGAAAACCGGCAACGTCGTGCATGTGACCTACCGCGTCGAGAATACCCGCGATACCGTCGTCATCGGCCAGGCGGTTCCCAGCTACAGTCCGCAGCATGCGGGCGGCTACGTAAAAAAACTCGATTGCTTCTGTTTCAAGCAGCAGACCTTCGCGCCGCATGAGGTGCGCGAACTGCCGGTGGTATTCGTGCTCGATCCGGAACTGCCGGCCGATGTCACGACCGTGACGCTGTCTTATACCTTCTTCGAAGTTCCGGAAGGATCGGTGCAGGGCAAGCCCGTCAATTCGAAATCCGCGCCATGAACAAGCCGACCGCCACGTCGCCCGGACTGCTGCGCACCCTGCGTACGGTGGGTTCGGCCATGTTCGGAGTGCGCGGCAGGAAGCGCCACGAAGAGGATGCGGCTGCCTTGTCGCCGTTGTTGGTGGCCATCGCCGCGTTGATTTTCATGGCCGTGTTTGTCGGGGTTCTGGTCACCCTGGCTACGACCATTGTCGGCAAATAACAAGATTGCGTATCGCAAAGTGTTGAACAGTATCAACCGCTAAATTCCAGGAGGCCGCCATGAGTCACGCTGCAGGAAGCAACCGCTACTACGTTCCGGAGCCATCGATCTGGCCTCTGGTGGGCTCGGGCGCCCTGCTGCTGCTCGCCTTCGGCGCCGTGCTCAGCATGAATTCGATCGCCAACGGCGGCCTGTTGCTGCTGGCGGGTTTCGTGGTGTTGCTGATCATGCTGTTCGGCTGGTTCGGACGGGTCATCGGCGAGTCCGAGGCCGGCCAATACAACATCCAGGTGGACCGCTCCTTCCGCTGGGCGATGTCGTGGTTCATTTTTTCCGAGGTGATGTTCTTCGCCGCGTTCTTCGGCGCCCTGTTTTACGTCCGCGTGCTGGCTGTTCCCGAACTCGGCAGCCCCGGCCAGGCCCTGCTCTGGGACGGCTTTGTCGGCCAGTGGCCGACTGCGGGACCCGCTGCCAAGGACAGCTTCACGCCGATGCACGCATGGGGCCTGCCGGCCATCAATACCGCCTTGCTGCTGAGTTCCGGTGTCACCATCACCTGGGCCCACTGGGGCCTGATCGCCGGCAAGCGCAAGCAACTGATACTGGGCCTGATGCTCACGGTGTTGCTCGGCGTGACCTTTCTCGGCGTACAGATTTATGAGTATGGCGAAGCCTATTCCCATCTCAACCTCAAGATGACTACGGGAGTTTACGGTTCCACCTTCTACATGCTGACCGGTTTTCACGGCTTTCATGTCACGCTCGGCGCGACCATGCTGGCCGTGATTCTGGTGCGCTCGATCAAGGGCCACTTCACGGCCGAGCGTCATTTCGCATTCGAGGCGGTGGCGTGGTACTGGCACTTCGTCGACGTGGTCTGGCTGGGCTTGTTTGTCGTCGTCTATTGGCTCTGAGCGTCCGGCCGTCCCGGGCCCAACGGGGGCTGTCCGGGCATGAGCTTCATGCCCGGGCTCAGAGATGCCCGCTGATCCAGCCGAAGTAGTGGCCGCCGATCAACACCAGGAACAGCAGCACGGACAGGGCGACGCGCAGGGTCAGCGCCTTGACCGCCCGGTCCGCACTCTGCCCGCTGTCGCGATATACGAACAACAAGGCGCTGGCCAGACTGAGCACAATGGCAATTAGCAGGGCAATTACGATGAAGCGCATGAGCGAAACGCCGATATGTACAGTGTCGCTACGATACCAGTTCGCAGTCTAGCCGTGCATCGTCCTTCCCGGACCCTGTGGCAGCGCGCGGCGATCAGCCTGGTCCTGGTCGGCCTGTGCCTGGGCATGGCCTGGCTGCAGTTGTGGCGTGCCGAGACCCGCGGCGGTAATTTCGAGCGTCAGCAGGCCGGTGCCGGGGCCGCCCCGATCGCTCTTGGCGCCGACCAGCGTGATGCCGAGTTTCTGCAATGGCGTCCGGTCATGGTGCGAGGGCGCTGGCTCGCGGAGCGGACCCTGTTTCTCGACAACAAAATCCATCGCCAGCGTGTCGGCTACCATGTATTGACGCCCTTGCAGCTTGATGGATCGCGTGCCGTGGTGCTGGTCAATCGCGGCTGGGTGCAGGCACCCCGCTTGCGCACAGAGATACCGCTGATCGCCACGGAGCCCGGTCCCGTCGAAATCAGCGGCATTGCACGCAAGTTCGAGTCGAAGTTTTTCGAGTTCGGCAAACCTCAGCCCGAAGGCCAGGTCTGGCAACACGTGCGCGAGACCGACTATCGCCAGCGCAGCGGACTGGATGTATTGCCGGTCATTGTTCTGCAATCGAATGCCGCGGCCGATGGCCTGATCCGCGACTGGAGCGACCTTCAGGGACCCGGCAATCCGGCGCAGCGCCACTATGCTTATGCCATCATGTGGCTGATCTTTGCCCTGATGGCCGCCGGCTATGGTTTGTTGGCATGGAAGCGCGCTTGAAGCCGGTTCGATCGATCTCCACCATGCCCCATTCCTCTCTCGCTGCCATGAACGATCCCAGCCCAGCCCCTCCGATTCGCCGGTCCGGCCGCTGGGCATTGATTGCCATCGCCCTGGTCTGCGTCCTGCCTTTGCTGGCGGCCCTGTATTTCCGATTCATAGCGCCCCCCGACGCAACCACGCTGGCCGGCCAGGCGCTCACGCCCGCGGCATTTCCCTATGCGGCCGTGCGACGCATGGACGGTCAGCCGCTGGCCCATGCCGAAGTCGCCGAGCACTGGATGGTGGTGCATGCCGGCTCGGGACTCTGCGATTCAGGCTGTCGCGACGCGCTCTATCTGACTCGGCAAGCGCGCACCGCCCAGGGCCGCAGCATGGAGCGCATCCAGCGCGTCTGGATCATTGCCGACGCCAAGCGACCCGCCGCCGATTTGCTCGCCCTGCACCCGGATTTGCTGCTGCTCGAACCGGTTGATGGCCGGGCCATCGAGGCATTCGCAGCCGCAGGGGCAATCCATCTGGTCGACCGGCGCGGCTTCGTGGTGTTTCGTTACGCGCCCACGGTCGACCCGAAAGCCTTCATTCGCGAGTTGGGCAAGCTGGTCAAGTTCTAGCCGTGTCGCCAGCACCAACTTTCATGCGCGAGCCGTATTTTTGCCGATCCGCGGCGGCCCCGGATGGGGAAGTTTTCTCCGCCGCGGATGGCGCCGCAAGCGGCAGCAGACCCGCCGCTTATCCCGCAGCACTGGCCGTGCCCTTACAGCTTTGCAGCCTCTGGCTGCGTGCTAGACTGGCATTTCGATTCCGGATTCAACCGTTCATCTCTCAAGCATGAAAACCACAGCCCTCATCCTGCAATCCGGCACCGACCGACTGCGTCAGTATTTTCAGTTGACGAAACCGCGGGTGGTTTCGCTGATCGTTTTTTGCGCGGTAATCGGCATGTTCCTCGCGGTGCCGGGCATGGTGCCGTGGCGCATCCTGCTCGCCGGCACTGCAGGTATCGCCCTGGTGGCCGGCGCGGCGGCGGCGGCAAACTGCCTGATCGAACAGAAGATCGATGCGCTGATGGCGCGCACCCGCGGCCGGCCCCTGCCTCAGGGCGAAGTCAATTCACTGGAGACGGTGCTGTTCTCGGGTCTTATCGGCGGCACCGGGCTGTTCCTGCTCTACACCTGGGTGAATCCCTACACCATGTGGCTGACCTTCGCCACCTTCGTCGGCTATGCGGTGATCTACACCATTTTCCTCAAGCCCAACACCTCGCAGAACATCGTCATCGGCGGCGCCTCGGGCGCCATGCCGCCCGTGCTCGGCTGGGCGGCCGTGACCGGCGAGGCGCCGGGTGAGGCCTGGCTGTTGTTCCTGATCATCTTCGTGTGGACGCCGCCGCACTTCTGGTCGCTGGCGCTGTACCGCACCAAGGAATACGCCGCCGCCGGCCTGCCCATGCTGCCGGTGACGCATGGCGCCGAGTACACCCGCCGCCATGTCTTTCTCTACACCGTCGGCCTCACGCTGGTAACCCTCGTGCCCTATGTCATAGGTATGTCGGGCGGGTTCTACCTGACTTCTGCCGTGCTGCTCGACACCGTCTTTCTCGGTTACGCCTGGCTGATCTGGCGCGACTACTCGGACGCCGTGGCGCGCATCACCTTCCGCTGGTCGATTCTCTATCTCGCACTCCTGTTCGCGGCGCTGCTGATCGACCACTACCTGCTGGTCTGAGTACGTTCCCCGCAAGCTTCCGATGCGCATCCTGCTGTTGTGCCTTGCGCTGCTGCTCAGCGCCTGCAGTCCGCCGGCGAAGTTCAACGCCACGGAACTGCGCAGCATCGACTGGGGCAAGGACTTCGCGCTTACCGACCATCAAGGCAAGCTGCGCCGCCTGGCCGATTTCCAGGGCCGTGCGGTGGTCCTGTTCTTCGGCTACACGCAATGTCCCGATGTCTGCCCGACGACGATGGGCAATATGCGCGAATTGATGACCGCGTTGGGCTCCGACGCGGAACGGGTGCAGGTGTTGTTCGTCACGATCGATCCCGAGCGCGATACGGCGCAACTCCTGGCGCAATACGTGCCGGCATTCCATCCATCTTTTCTCGGCCTGTTCGGCGATGCGGCGGCGACGGCGGCAGTCGCGAAGGAGTTCAAAATCTACTATCACAAGCAGCCGGGAACGACGCCCTCGACCTACTCGATGGATCACACGGCCGGCAGCTATGTCTTCGACCCGCGCGGGCGGCTGCGGCTCTATCTGCGTCATGGCGAAACACCGCAGCACATGGCGCAGGATCTCAAACAGTTATTGGCCGGAGAGTAGCAAGGCTTCGGAAAAAACCATGGGCAGCCGCGTTGCCGCGGCTGCCCGTTCCCGACGGCTTTGGATTGCTCAGGTCGCCAGGCTGCTTTTCATCTTCTGCATCGCCTTGACTTCGATTTGGCGAATGCGCTCGGCCGACACGCCGTACTCGGCCGCCAGTTCATGCAGCGTCGCCGCTTCTTCGCCATCCGCCACCAGCCAGCGCCGCTGAACGATGGTGCGACTGCGTGGATCGAGACTGGCCAATGCCGAACGCAGTCCTTCGTCCTGCAAGCGGTCGTACTCCTTGCGCTCCAGGATCGCCGAAGGCTCGATGCTGCGATCGGCGGCCAGATAGGCGATGGGAGCGTAGCTGTCCTCATCGTCATCGGAGACGGGTTCGAGCGAAACGTCGGCGCCCGTCAGGCGGGTTTCCATTTCGATGACTTCTGCCGGCTTGACGCCGAGTTGCTTTGCCACGGCGGCGACTTCTTCGGCGCCCAGCGTGTTGAAGCCCTGTGGCGAATCCACGTCCTGCGCCAGCGAGGCCTTGATGCTGCGCAGATTGAAGAACAGTTTACGCTGCGCCTTGGTCGTGGCGATCTTGACCAGCCGCCAGTTCTTCAGGATGTATTCGTGGATCTCGGCCTTGATCCAGTGCATGGCGAACGACACGAGCCGCACACCGCGATCCGGATCAAAGCGCTTTACCGCCTTCATCAAGCCGATGTTGCCTTCCTGAATCAGGTCGGCATGCGGCAAGCCATAACCCAAGTAGCCGCGCGCAATGGCAATCACCAAGCGCAGATGAGAGGTTACCAACTGCCGCGCCGCATCCAGATCGCCGTCCTGGCGAAAGCGGCGGGCAAGCGACTGCTCCTCGGCTTCGCTGAGCATAGGGACGCGATTCGCGGCGGAAATGAACGCCTCGATACTGCCGCTGGCGGCAAGCATGGGGAAACGCTCAAGAGATACGGTATGACTCACGGTACGACCTCCTTGACGGCAATATTAGCACTCTTGAATTGAGAGTGCCAACATCTGGAGAAGTTCCCGATGAATTTAGTCGGGAATTGTCGGCCGGACCCGTTTACAGGCAGCCATCCTCGGGCATTTCGCCCAGGGCAGCGACGAGGCCATCAGGCTTTCGGCGGCGCTCCCGGCGGACGCTTCGGCTTCTTGAAAAAGCGCTTGGAGGGCTTGGCGCCGGGCGTAGGATCCTGGCGCCTTGCCTGCTCGGGACGTCGTCCCTGCCCCTGTCCCTGCCCTTGTCCCTGTCCCTGTCCCTGTCCCGGACGTCGCCCCGGTTCTGCCGGCGCTCCCTGAATACGGTTGCCGGGGGCCAGGCAAATCTCCAATTCGATGATCTCGTCCCAAATCGCATCGGTACGCTGGTGGTCGGGAATGGCCAGCAACTCCCGCAGACGGCGACGCGGGTCTTGGGGTTGCGGTTCGTTGCGTACGGGCTCCGCCAGCAGCTGTTCGTTTTGCGCGGGTTCGACGGGAGCCTGCTCGATCGGTTGGTCTTCGTTCATTTGCATATTATCGCTCGAATAATCTGTTCCGTTCCAGTGTTACCCATTGCGGCGCGGAAGCTGTAGGTTTTTTCCAAAGCCTTTCGGCTTGTTCCTTCTACCAATGCGGTAAAACCCTCGCATCGGCAGTCATCGGTGGGCCGGTCGCCGCGCTCACCTGGCTTGCGAATCCGGATTCGTCCGCTCTTTCATCTGCGTGTCGCAATCCAGCGGCGGCGACACGATGAATTGGGCCATTTGTGTCGAACTGCCGCGCAGGGGATCGACAGGCCCAATATCGCTGAAACTGACGGCATAGCCGTGGCGGGCTGCAACGCCCCGCGCCCATTGCTGAAACCTGGCGCGCTTCCATTCGAAGCGATGGCCGCGGTGCCGAAACTGGCCGGGCACCATGCCATGCAGCGCATTGTATTCCTCGTTGGGCGTGGTGACCAGAACGGTGGAAGGGCGCATGCCGGCAAACACCGCATGTTCGACCTTCGACAGGCGGCGGGGATCGATGTGTTCGATGGTTTCGACCAGGGTGGCGGCATCGAAGCCGGCCAGTTCCCGATCGACTTCCTCGAACGAACCGCAACGCAGTTGCACGCCACAGGCATGATCGGGCCGATCCAGGCCCAGCGCGAGTCGCGCCGCGGCGAGCGCTTCGGCATCGATGTCGATACCGACGATGCGGCTGAATTGCGGGTGGGCCGCCAGTCGCTGCAGCAATTCGCCGGGACCGCAACCGAGATCCAGGACGCGGCTTGCGCCTCTGTCCAGCAGATGGCGCACCACGGTATCCAGACGTTCCCGGTGCAGTTCGCTGGCCATGGATCAGTCGACCTTCCTGCGCATCGTTTCCCTGGTTTCAGTACTGCTGCATATGCTGGCGCATGGAGATCATCGCTCCCAGCCAGCCGAGGCCGGCGGCGAAGCCCAGCAGCAGCGCCGAGTCGCGCGCGCCCAGCGTCTGCAGCGCCAGCGTGAGATCGTACAGCCTTGCCAGTTCGGCCAGGGGGGCACGCAGCCACAGCGCGGCGGCTGCGACCAGCAACCAGGCAAGCACACCGCCACCCAGTCCGAGGAGGACCCCGAAGTAGAGAAAGGGGCGCTGGATGAAGCCGTTCGTGGCGCCGAGCAGCCGGCTGACCTCGATCTCGCTGCGGTGCGTGAGCACTTGCATGCGAATTATGCTGAAGCTGATTGCGATCAGGCCCGTGCCCAGCAAAGCGGCCAGCAGCATCACCGTGGTGCGGCCAAGTTTCAGCAGGGCATCGAGCCGGCGTACCCAGGCCGAGTCGAGTTGCACATGCTCGATCTTGGGCCATTGGCGGAACTCGACGGCGAGTTGCTCCATCGCCGCCAGGCTTTCATCCGCGACGCTGACCACGAAGGCATCGGGGAAAGGGTTTGCCGGCAGGGCTTCGATCACCTCGCGCAGACCCGGGCCGGATTTCATGCGCGCCAGGGTCTCCTCGCGCGGGACAAACAGCACCTGTTTGACCCCGGTATGGCGGCCCAGGCGCTCGCCGATTTCGGTCGCTGCCTGGCGTTCTGCGTTGGCCGCCATGAAGATCGAAATCTGCGGAACGGCGGAAGTCGTGCCGCTCAGGTGCAGGGCATTGGCGAGCAGCATCTGGCCTCCGGCCGGCAAGGCCAGGGCGATCCCGATCGCCAGCAGCGAGAGCAGGCTATTGACCGGCGCGGCGGCCAGTCGGCGCAACGCGAGCCGGGCCGCATCCTGGTGCTGGCTCAGCCAGACCCTCATGACAGCAAGCTGCCGTGATCGAGCTGCAGGCGCCGCGCCGCGGGAAACAGCTCGGTGGCATAGGTCGCGATCAATACCGTGACGCCGACGTGGTGGAACTCATGAAAGATGCGCGCCACATCCGCGGCAGTCTCGGTATCCAGATGGGCCGTGGGTTCATCGGCGAGCAGCAGGCTCGGCCGGTTCACCACGGCGCGGGCGATCGCCAGGCGCTGCTGTTCGCCACCGGAGAGCATGACCGGCATGGCCTTCTCGCGGCTGGCCAGGCCCACCTTGTCCAGCGCGGCGCGCACGCGCTGCGCGGCGTCCCGGCGCGGGAAACCGACTATCGACAGCGGCAGCATGACGTTGTCGAACACCGTCCGATCGAACAGCAGCTTCTGATCCTGGAACACCATGCCGATGCGCCGGCGCAGGAAGGGCAGGGCCGAACGCGGTAGCGCGGAGAGATTCTGTCCGCTGATCAGCAGTGCGCCGCCGCTGGGTTTCTCGACTCCCGCAATGAGTTTGAGCAGGGTGGATTTTCCTGCGCCGGAGTGGCCGCAGACCAGCGCCATTTCGTGTTCCGCCACCTCGCAGCTGACATCCGACAGCGCATCGAGGCCGGGCGGATAGCGTTTGGAAACACGCTCGAAGCGAATCACTAACCCGGTCCCAGCAATGCCTCGACAAACTCGTCGGCGCGGAAGGTCTGCAAGTCATCGATGCCCTCGCCGACGCCGATGAAGCGCACAGGCTTCGGGCACTGGCGGGCGATCGCGGCGAGCACGCCGCCCTTGGCGGTGCCGTCGAGCTTGGTGATGACCAGTCCGGTCACGCCGATCGCCTTGTCGAAGGCCTTGACCTGCTGCACGGCGTTCTGCCCGATGTTGGCATCGAGCACCAGCAGCACCTCGTGCGGACCCGTGTCATGAGCCTTCTGGATCACGCGGCGCACCTTGGCAATTTCTTCCATCAGATGCAGTTGCGTCGGCAGGCGCCCGGCGGTGTCGGCCAGCACGACGTCGATCTTGCGCGCGCGGGCGGCGCTGATCGCATCGAACACCACGGCGGCCGGATCACCGCCTTCCTGCGCGATGACGGTGACGCCGTTTCTCTCGCCCCATTCCGTCAGTTGCTCGCGCGCAGCGGCGCGGAAGGTGTCGCCGGCGGCCAGCAGTACGCTCTTGCCCTGACTCTGGAAGTGCTTGGCCAGCTTGCCGATCGAGGTGGTCTTGCCGGCGCCATTGACGCCGGCGATCATGATTACGAAGGGCTGATGGCCATCGGCCTGCAGCGGTTGCTCCAGCGGCGCGAGCAGGGTTTGCAGCCCTTGCGCCAGCGCAGCGCGCAACTGGTTGGGGGTTTCCAGCTTGTCGCGCTTGACGCTGGCCTTGAGTTCGGCGAGCAGCCAGTGCGTCGCCTCGACGCCGCAGTCGGCCATCAGCAGCGTGCTCTCCAGATCTTCGAGCAGTTCGTCGTCGATCTTCGCCCGGCTGAAGAGCTCGCCGAGCGGCGTGTTGAGGGTGGCTCGGGTGCGGGAAAGTCCTGCCTTGAGGCGTTCGCCCCAGGAAGCGCGCGGCGCCGGAGTTGCGGCTGCCTGGGCGGCGGGGTGGTCCTTCGTCTTTAGGAAACCAAACATGCGGAATGCGGTCGGAGGCTGGAGCCGCGCTAAGATGCGCGACTATGATTTTAACAGAAGCCCCGTTCGGCTCCGGCATAAGGCCCGCCTGGACGGGCACGGGCCTACTTCGAAACTTCGTTCCTCCTATCACGCCGATCGCCATTGACCTGACATGAAACCACTGCTTGCTCCGCTTGTCCTGCTGGCATTCGCCGTAGCGCCAGCGCCAACTCTTGCCAACCCCTTCGAAACCCGGCTGGCCAACGGTCTGCGCGTCATCGTCAAGGAAGACCCGCGCGCGCCGACCGCCGTGCATATGGTCTGGTATCGCGCCGGCAGCATGGACGAAAAGGACGGCACCTCGGGCGTTGCCCACGCGCTGGAGCACCTGATGTTCAAGGGCACCCGGAATCTCAAGTCGGGCGAGTTCAACAAGCGCGTGGCCGAGGCCGGCGGCCGCGACAACGCCTTCACCAGCCGCGACTACACGGCCTACTTCCAGATCGTGCCGAAGGGCGCGCTGCCGGAAATGATGAAGCTCGAAGCCGACCGCATGGCCAACCTGACGCTCGACGCCAAGGAATTCGCCGCCGAGATCAAGGTGGTCATGGAAGAGCGGCGGCTGCGCACCGACGACAATCCGCAGGCCCTGGTGTATGAGACGCTGAATTCGACCATGTTCCAGGCGCATCCCTATCGGCGCCCGATCATCGGCTGGATGGACGACCTCGAACACATGACCTGGCAGGACGCGCGCGACTGGTATCGCGCCTGGTATGCGCCGAACAATGCCTATGTCGTGGTGGCGGGCGACGTCGATCACCGCGAGGTATTCCGTCTGGCGCAGAAGTACTACGGCCCGCACAAGGCGAAACCGCTGCCGGAACGCAAACCGCAGAACGAACCGCAGCAGGCCGGCATCCGCCGGGTAAGCGTCAAGGCGCCGGCCAAGCTGCCCTACATTGCCATGTCCTGGAAGGCGCCCAGGCTGCGCGACGTGCAGAAGGACCGCGACCCCTATGCGCTCGAGGTGTTGGCGGCGGTGCTCGACGGCCACGATGCCTCGCGCTTCGCGAAGAATCTGGTACGCGGCAGCAAGATCGCCCAGTCGGCCGGCGCCGGTTATGACGGAACGCTGCGCGGTGAAGCCAGCTTCACCCTGGACGGCCAGCCGGCTGAAGGCAAGACCGTCGCCGAACTGGAAGCCGCGCTGCGCGCCGAGATCAAGCGCATCCAGGACGAAGGCGTGTCGGCCGAGGAACTGGCGCGGGTCAAGACCCAGTCGGTCGCGGCGCAGATCTACAAGCGCGATTCGCTGATGGCGCAGGCCATGGAAATCGGCGGCCTCGAAGCGGCGGGCGTGTCCTGGCGCGATATCGACGTCCTGCTGGAAAAGCTGAAAAGCGTGAGCTCGGAAGAAGTGCAGGCGGTGGCGAAGAAGTATTTCTCGGACGATACGCTGAGCATCGCGGTACTCGATCCGCAGCCCCTCGAAAATGCTAAACAAAAGAAACCCTCCGGGGCAGTGAGGCACTGATGAAGCAAAGCAAATTGAACGCCCCCCACCCCTTGCCCACGGCTTGCTTTGCACAGCCAGCCGGCTGCGGCGGCGCGAAGCAGTGCTTCGCGAAACCCCGCCTACGCCCCCTTCCCGGGGCGGGGCTACTGATGAAGCCCCTGCGTAGCAAGACGGCCAGCATAGCTGGCGCGTCGCTGCGGATGTTCGGCTCGTTGCGCTCGATTATTGTGGGGCGCTCACGAGCGCGTTTCACGTTGATCTTTCTGCTGTCCTTCCTGACCTCAACCTTCGCCCTGGCGGGAGTCAAGATCGAGCACTGGACCGCACCCTCGGGGGCCAAGGTGTATTTCATCGAGACCCGCGTGCTGCCGATACTCGACGTCCAGATCGACTTTGCCGGCGGCGGCGCCTTCGTTCCCGCCGCCAAGGTAGGCCTCGCCGGACTGACCCGCAACCTGCTCGAAGCGGGCGCCGGCGATCTGGATGAAGAGAAGATTTCAGGGCGCCTGGTCGATCTCGGCGCGCGGCTGGGCGGCGGGGCCGACAGCGATCGTGCCAGCGTCAGTCTGCGCACGTTGTCGACCCTGGCCGAACGCGAGGCCGCGCTGGATCTGATGCGCACCGTGCTGTCAGCGCCAACTTTCCCGCAAGCGGTGCTGGAGCGCGAAAAGGGTCGCAGCATCGCCGGCATCCGCGAAGCCGAAACGCGCCCCGACGCCATCGCCGGCAAGCGCTTCGCCGCGGCCATCTATCCCGATCATCCCTACGGCGTCAGCCCGACGGTGGACAGCGTGAGCGCCATCACGCGCGACGACCTCACCGCCTTCCATCGCCAGCATTACGGCGCGCGGGGCGCCGTGGTCTCGATCATCGGCGACGTGTCGCGCGCCGAGGCCGAGGCGATCGCCCAGCGCCTGACCGAGGCCCTGCCGCCGGGCGGCGGCGAGCTCGTGCCGCCGCCGGTAAAGAAGCCCCAGCGGCAGACGATCAAGATTCCCCATCCCGCGGCGCAGAGCCACGTGCATGTCGGCCTGCCGGCGATCCGCCGCAGCGATCCCGACTATTTTCCGCTGCTGGTGGGCAACTACACGCTCGGCGGCGGCGGCTTTGTTTCGCGCCTGATGCAGGAAGTCCGCGAAAAGCGCGGCTACGCCTACAGCGTGTATTCCTACTTTTCGCCGCGCAAGCTCGAAGGCCCGTTCGAGATCGGCCTGCAGACCAAGCGCGACCAGGTCGATGCGGCGCTCAAGGTGGTGGATGAGGTTCTCAGCGGCTACATGGCCAAGGGTCCGACGCCACAGGAACTGGCCGCGGCGAAGAAGAACATGGTCGATGGCCTGGCACTGCGCATGGACAGCAATGCCAAGCTGCTCGGCTACCTGTCGGCGATCGGCTTCTACGGCCTGCCGCTGACTTATCTCGATGATTTTCCGGCTAGGGTCAAGGCCGTGACCATCGAGCAGGTCAAGGCTGCCTTCGCCCGCCATGTGAAGCCGGAAAATCTGGTCACTGTGGTCGTCGCCGCCGATTGAGCCGCTGAGTCTTGAGCCGCATCCGCATCACCGGCGGCGAGTGGCGCAGCCGCCTGGTCCAGGTGCCCGACGCTCCGGGCTTGCGGCCGACGCCGGACCGGGTGCGCGAGACCCTGTTCAACTGGCTGGGCCAGGATCTCAGCGGGCTTAGCTGCCTGGACCTCTTCGCCGGCAGCGGCATCCTCGGTTTCGAGGCGGCCTCGCGCGGCGCAGACTACGTCGCCCTGGTGGAGCGCGCGCGGCCGGCCTTCGCGGCGCTGAAAAAGCATGCCGAGGGCTTCGCCTGCCCGCGACTGGAACTGTTTTGCTGCGATGCGCTAAAATTCGCCCCCCCATCGGGTCGGCGCTTCGATTTGCTGTTTCTTGATCCACCTTATGGGCAAGGCTGGTTGAGCCGCGTAGAGTCCCGTCTGGATGAGCTGGCCGCGCCGAGCGCGCGGCTGTATGCAGAGGCCGAGATGCCTCTGGAGAAGTTGGGTCGCTGGACGGTGACGAAGCAGGGGCGAGCCGGCCAGGTTTTTTTTCACCTGCTGGAGCAGGCATGAGCAAGAGCATTGCGGTTTATCCGGGGACTTTCGATCCCCTGACCAGCGGCCACGAGGACCTCGTGAGACGGGCGTCGAGCCTGTTCGAGCGAGTCATCATCGGTGTGGCCGAAAGCCGCAGCAAGCGCCCCTTGTTCTCGCTCGACGAACGGGTCGATATCGCGCGCGAGGTGCTGACCGGCTACAGCAATGTCGAAATCCATGGTTTCGATTGCCTGCTCATGGATTTCATGCGCCAGCACGGTGCCAGCGTGATCATGCGCGGACTGCGCGCCGTGTCTGACTTCGAATACGAATTTCAGATGGCGGGCATGAACCGGAACCTGTATCCCGATGTCGAAACAGTATTCCTCACACCCTCGGATCAATACATGTTCGTTTCGGCGACGATAGTGCGCGAAATCGCATCGCTGGGCGGCGACGTATCGAAGTTCGTTCCGCCGCTGGTGCAGCAACGACTGATTGAAAAGATTCAGCAAAGCCATTGAAGTTCAGAGAGAAGCCAAAGGAAAAATCATGTCCCTGATGATCACCGATGAATGCATCAACTGCGACGTATGCGAGCCCGAGTGCCCGAACAACGCCATTTCGCAGGGTGATGAGATCTACATCATCGATCCCGCCAAATGTACCGAGTGCGTCGGCCACTTCGACACGCCGCAGTGCCGCGAGGTCTGCCCGGTAGACTGCATTCCGGACGATCCGAATCACGTCGAAACCAAAGATCAACTGATGGCGAAGTTTCTTGCGCTGACCGCCAAGTAAGGCGCTAACGCTGGCAGCGCGCGCAGAAAAAACTTGCGCGCTGCCCCTGACGCAATTCCCTGATCGGGCGGCTACAGATGCGGCAGGGTTCGCCGCTGCGGCCGTAGACAAAATACTGCTGCTGGAAATAGCCCGAGCTTCCATCGGAATGGATGAAGTCGCGCAGGCTGCTGCCGCCCGCGTCGATGGCGGCGGTCAGCGTCGCTTGGATGGCCGGCACCAGGCGTTCCAGGCGTTTGAGGGAAATCCGGCCGGCGGCCGTGCGCGGGTCGATGCCGGCGCGGTACAGGCTTTCGGACGCGTAGATGTTGCCGATGCCGACCACGCGATGGCTGTCCATCAGGGTCGGCTTGATCGCCGCCGCAAGACCGGCGTACTCGTGCTTGAGCCAGGCGGCGGTGAACTCTTGCGCCAGCGGTTCGATGCCGAGCACCGCCAGCAGCGGATGTGCCAATGGATCCTGGGCCAGCCACAGAATGGCGCCGAAGCGCCGCGGATCCCTCAGGCGCAAGGCCAGTTTGCTGCCCCCGATGACGAATACCAGATCGAAATGATCGTGCTTCTCGGCCGGCTGCGTGGCCGGCACCAGCCGCAGGCTGCCGGACATGCCGAGATGGATCAGCAGGTGTCCGTTGCCGAAATCCAGCAGCAGATATTTGCCGCGACGGCTTACCGATTCCAGATGGCGGCCACCAAGCGTGCGGTCAAGGTGCGTCGGCAGCGGATAGCGCAGCGCCGGTACCCGCACGATCACGGATGCGACGCGCTTGCCGACCAGCACCGGCGCTATGCCGCGACGGGTGACTTCGACTTCGGGCAGTTCAGGCATGCCGGGTCGCGCACGAAATTACTGGCGAAACTGCTAACATCACCGCATTGTATGTGACGGTAGTGTTCGACAGCAGTGTTCCCCTCAGGTGCCGCGCTCATGAAGTTCCGTTCCCCTGTCCTGGCGCTCTCGCTCGCACTGGTCAGCATGTGCGCATGGGCGCAGACGCCCGCGCCCGCCGCCAGCGCGCCGGTGCCCGAAAAGCAGGAAGACCGGCTGCCGAAGCAGGAACTGACCGGGCAGATTCTCTACCAGTTCCTGCTCGCCGAAATCGCCGCGCAGCGAGGCCAGTTTGGGCTTTCGGCCGGCGCCTATCTCGATCTGGCGAAGAGCACCCGCGATCCGCGTGTGGTGCGCCGGGCGGCCGAGATCGCCTTTCATGCGCGTCAGTATGATGCGGCGCTGGAGGCCGTGCGACTGTGGCTGAGCCTAGAGCCCACGTCGCAACAGGCAAAGCAGATGGAGGCGACGCTGCTGCTGGCCAACGGCCGCATCGATGAATTGGCCGGCAATCTCGCTCGCGACCTGGCGGCGGAAGCCCCGAACATTGGCGATGCGCTGATTCGCATGATGCGCGCCTTCGCCCGCTACCCGGACAAGCCGGCTGTTCAGCGCTTGTTCGACCAGCTTACCGAGCCCTATCCCGCGCTGCCCGAAGCCCGCTTGATCCGCGCCCAGGTGGCCGCGGCGGCGGGGAATTCCGACCGCGCGCGCAGTGAAACGGACCAGGCGCTGGCGCTGCGTCCGAACTGGGAACTTGCGGCCTTGTTCAAGGCGGAGCTGTTGCCCAAGGGAGCGGCGCAACTCGACTTCCTGAAAACCTGGCTCGATGCCAACCCCGACGGCCAGCAGGCCCGTCTGGCCTATGCCAGGGGCCTGGTGGGTGAAAAGAACTATGAAGCCGCGCGTGTCGAGTTTCGTCGTTTGCTCACGGCCAATCCCGATATTCCCGACATACTCTATGCGGTCGGGGTGCTCTCGCTGCAGGTCAATGATGCGCCGGAAGCCGAGCAGCAACTCAAGCGTTTCGTCGAAATCGGGCGCGGCGACCTGAACCCGGCGCGCTTCTACCTGGGACAGATCGCCGACCAGGACAAGCGTCCCGACGAGGCCTTGCGCTGGTACGACCAGGTCACGGCCGGCGAACATGCCATGCCGGCGATGGTGCGGGCCACCCAGGTTCTGCTGCGCCAGAACAGGTTCGACGAGGCGCGCGCGCGGCTCGTCGCGGCGCGCGCGAATGCGCCCGACGACATGCGCCTGGTGGTGGCCGAGGCCCAGTTGCTGCGCGATGCCGGGCGCCATGAGGAGGCCCTTGCCTTCCTGGCCAAGATGCTGGAGGTCCAGCCGGATCAGCCCGAGATCCTCTACGAGACGGCGCTGGCTGCAGAGAAGCTGGGCAAGGTGGATGACATGGAACGCCACCTGCGGCGCCTGATTGCCCTCAAGCCGGAGTCGCCGCAGGGCTACAACGCGCTCGGCTATTCGCTGGCGGACCGCAATCTGCGGCTCGACGAAGCCGCGCAGCTGATCGACAAGGCCTTGTCGCTGACGCCGGACGATCCCTTCATTCTCGACAGCAAGGGCTGGTTGCTGTTTCGTCAGGGCAAATCCGCGGCTGCCCTGGAGACCCTGCAGGCGGCTTTTGCCAAGCGGCCCGACCCGGAAATTGCCGCCCACATCGGTGAAGTGCTGTGGGTACTCGGGCGCTCCGACGAGGCATTGGCGATTTGGCGGGAGGCGGCCAAGGCGCATCCGACCAATGAGGCACTGGGCGCGACCATCAAACGATTCGCGCGCTGAGAGTCCTGATGCGCTCGTTCCTGGTTTGCCTGGCTGCACTGTTGCTGGCGGCTTGCGGCGAGATGCAGAAGCTTCCCGAATCGACGCAGGTGCTCGGCCCGCCGCTGCAGAACTTTGCGGCCCATGGACGCATTTCGCTGCGCCAGGGTGAGCGCAGCGACCATCTGCAGTTCGACTGGCAGCACACGCCGGGGCGCGACGTGGTGCTGTTTTCCTCTCCGCTGGGCCAGGGCCTGGCCGAACTGGGGCGCGATGCCTCCGGCGCCTGGCTGCTGGTGCCCGGCGAAGCCGAACGGCGCGAGCCGGACCTGGGCGCACTGGCGCAACGTTTGTTCGGTGCGCCGCTGCCGCTGGATCTGCTCGCCGAGTGGCTGCGCGGCGCCCAGCCGGCCCTGGTCGGCGAAGTCGAGGGCTGGCGCATCACCGTGACCGAAAGCGCGCCGTGGCGCCAGCACCAACTTCCGCGACGGCTCGAAGCGCGCCGCGACGACATCGAGCTGAGGATCGTGATCGACGACTGGGGCGACGGTGACTGACTGGCAGCGCGACTGGCCGGCGCCGGCCAAGCTCAACCTGTTCCTGCATGTGGTCGGCCGCCGCGCCGATGGCTACCACTTGCTGCAAACCGTGTTCCGCTTCCTCGACTGCGGCGACACGCTGCGCTGCGAGCCGCGCGGCGATGGCCGCATCGTGCTGGCGACGCCCTTGCCCGGCGTGCCGCCGGAAACCGATCTGACGGTACGCGCGGCGAGCGCCTTGCGTGCGGCGACCGGCGCCACCGCCGGCGTCAGCCTGCATCTGGAAAAGCGCCTGCCCATGGGCGGCGGACTGGGCGGCGGCAGTTCGGACGCGGCGACCACGCTGCTGGCGCTGAACCGCCTGTGGCGCACCGGCCTCGATTCCTCCCGGCTGCAGCGCATCGGCCTCGCGCTGGGCGCCGATGTGCCGATCTTCGTGCATGGTCGCAGCAGTTTTGCCGAGGGCGTGGGCGAGCACTTCACGGATGTTTCGCTGCCGCCGGCCTGGTATCTGGTGCTGGTGCCCGCGGTCGCCGTGCCGACGCCCGAGATATTTCGTTCCGCAGCGCTGCGCCGCGACACGCCGGCCATTGCCGCCGCCGATTGGCGCCCGGGATTCGGCCGCAACGATCTCGAAGCCGTGGCCTGCGCACTGTATCCCGAGGTGGCGCGCCATCTCGACTGGCTGCGGCACCATGGCGACGCGCGCATGAGCGGATCGGGCGCTTGCTGCTTCGTCGAGTTTGCCCGGGAGTCCGCCGCGCAGGCCGCCTTGGCCGCGCTGCCCGCCGACATGAAAGGCTTTGTCGCCGCCGGACTGGACCGGCATCCGCTCGCGATTATTTGACAGCGGGGGCGAAAACCCCGAAAATGCGCGTCCTTTCGACCTCCGCCCTCAAGGCGGGGTCTCGATGTTGGGGAGTCGCCAAGTTGGTTAAGGCACTGGATTTTGATTCCAGCATGCGAAGGTTCGAATCCTTCCTCCCCAGCCAACCCATTCACAGAAATGGCGCGGGCAGCAGAGGTTTTGCGGATTTGCCTGGCTGCCTCGTTCGAGCTGACCGACATGGCCTATGACAGCCTGATGGTGTTTACCGGCAATGCCAACCCCAAGTTGGCAGCCGACGTCGTCAAGCGCCTGCACATCTCGCTCGGCCGTGCCAATGTCGGGCGCTTCTCCGATGGCGAAGTCAGCTGCGAAATCATGGAGCACGTGCGCGGCCACGACGTGTTTGTCTTGCAGTCCACCTGTTTTCCGACCAACGACAACCTGATGGAGCTGATGGTCATGGTGGACGCCCTGAAACGGGCCTCCGCCGGCCGCATCACCGCCGCGATTCCCTATTTCGGCTATGCCCGCCAGGATCGGCGGACGCGCTCGGCGCGCGTCGCAATCACGGCCAAGGTGGTGGCCAACATGCTGCAGACCGCTGGCGTGCAGCGCGTGCTGACCGTCGATCTGCATGCCGACCAGATCCAGGGCTTCTTCGACATCCCGGTGGACAACGTCTATGCGGCGCCGATCCTGCTCGGCGACATCTGGAAGCAGCGCCACGAGGACCTGCTGGTGGTGTCGCCCGACGTCGGCGGCGTGGTGCGCGCACGCGCCCTGGCCAAGCGTCTCGAATCCGACCTGGCGATCATCGACAAGCGGCGGCCGAAGGCCAATGTGTCGGAAGTCATGAACATCATCGGTGAAGTCGACGGCCGCACCTGCGTCATCATGGACGACATGGTGGACACCGCCGGCACGCTGTGCAAGGCCGCCCAGGCGCTCAAGGAGCATGGCGCCAAGCGCGTGCTGGCCTACTGCACCCATCCGGTGCTGTCCGGCAGCGCCGTTTCGAGGATCATGGAATCCGAGCTCGACGAGCTGGTGGTGACCGACACCATTCCGCTGTCCGAGGAAGCCCGCGCCTGCTCGCGCATCCGCCAGATATCGATCGCCGAGTTGATGGCCGAGACCATGTTGCGCATCAGCAACGAGTCTTCGGTCTCCTCGCTGTTCATGGACTGATTTCTCACCCCCTGGCCTGGTCGCGGGCGAGGGATATTTCCAGCAGTACTTAACGGAGTAAATCATGCAACTTCAATTCAACGCAAACAAGCGCGATGGACAGGGCACCGGAGCGAGCCGCCGCCTGCGTCGCACCGGCCGTGTTCCCGGCATCCTTTACGGTGGCGGCGCCAATCCGCAGTCCATCGATATCGATCACAACGAGCTGTTCCAGTTGCTGCGCAAGGAGGCGTTCTATTCCTCCGTGCTCAACGTCAATCTCGACGGCAAGGTCGAAATGTGCCTGCTGCGCGACGTACAGCGCCATCCCTACCGTCCGGTGATCCTCCACGCCGACTTCCAGCGCGTCGATGCCACCCACAAGCTGCACCAGAAGGTGCCGTTGCACTTCGTCAATGCCGACGTCTCGCCGGGCGTCAAGCTCTCCGGCGGCATGGTGCAGCACGTGATGTCCGACCTCGACGTGCGTTGCCTGCCGCAGGACCTGCCGGCCTTCATCGAAGTCGATCTGAAGGACATGGTCGCCGGCCATTCGATGCACGTTTCCCACCTCGTCCTGCCGGCCGGTGTCGAAGCCGTGCTGCACAAGGGCGAAGATCCCGTGGTCGCGACCGTCATCGTGCGTGGCGGCAAGGCCGAGGAAGAAGTCCCGGTGGTCGAGGCGGCACCTGTCGCTGCCGCTCCGGCTCCTGCAGCGAAGAAGTCCGAGAAGACCGACAAGAGATAATTTTTGCAGGCACCTTTGCGCTTGATCGTCGGTCTCGGCAACCCCGGGACCGAATACGCTGAAACCCGGCACAACGCCGGGTTTTGGCTTTGTGAGCGCCTGGCAGGCGAACTCGGCGTCAGTTTGGGTCGCGAATCGCGCTTCCACGGCCTCGCCGGGCAATCTCGTGCCGAAAATATTTGGCTCCTGCAGCCGCAGACCTTCATGAACCGCTGCGGCCAGTCGGTACGCGCGCTGATGCAGTTCTACCGCATCGAGCCCGCCGAAATGCTGGTGATGCACGACGAACTCGATTTGCCGCCGGGCCAGATGCGGCTCAAGTTCGGCGGCGGTCTGGGCGGGCATAACGGGCTGAAGGACATCACCGCGCATCTGGGCACCCAGGACTACTGGCGCTTGCGCATCGGCATCGGCCATCCCGGCGACAGGAACGAGGTCGTCGATTACGTGCTGAAGGCGCCGCGCAAGGAAGAACGGGCCGAGATCGATGCCGCCCTCGACCGCGCGTTGCTGGCCTGGCCGGTCCTGGCCAGGGGAGATTTCAGCGCCGCCACGCAGCGCATCAATTCCAAACCGGCGCCCGCCGGAACAGAAGTATTGAAGAAAGAAAAACCATGAAATGCGGCATCGTCGGACTGCCCAATGTCGGCAAGTCCACCCTGTTCAACGCGCTGACCAAGTCGGGCATCGCGGCGGAGAACTATCCCTTCTGCACCATCGAGCCGAATGTCGGCATCGTCGAAGTGCCCGATCCGCGCCTGGAGGCCTTGTCCGCCATCGTCAAGCCGCAACGCATCCAGCATGCCATCGTCGAGTTCGTCGATATCGCCGGTCTGGTGGCCGGCGCCAGCAAGGGCGAAGGACTGGGCAACCAGTTTCTCGCCAACATCCGGGAAACCGACGCCGTGGTGCATGTGGTGCGCTGTTTCAGCGACGACAACGTGGTGCATGTGGCGGGCAAGATCGATCCGCTGCATGACATCGAAGTGATCGACACCGAACTCGCGCTGGCCGACATGGCGACCGCCGAAAAGGCGCTGAACCGCTACAAGAAGCCCGCCAGCGCGGGCGACAAGGACGCGAAAATTCTCTGTGCGGTGCTCGAAAAATGTATCGCCCAGCTCGATCAGGCCAAGGCAGTGCGGGCGCTCGATCTGTCGAAGGAGGAATGGGCCAGCATCAAGCCTTTCTGCCTGATCACCGCCAAGCCGGTGCTGTATGTCGCCAACGTCAAGGAAGGCGGCTTCGACCACAATCCCTATCTCGATGCCGTAGAGGCCCACGCCAAGGCCGAGAAGGCCGAAGTGGTCGCCGTCTGCGCCGCCATCGAAGCCGAGATCGCCGACCTCGAAGACGACGAGAAGCAGATGTTCCTGACCGATATGGGTCTCGATGAGCCGGGCCTCAACCGCCTGATCCGCGCCGCCTACAGGCTGCTCGGCCTGCAGACCTATTTCACTGCCGGCGTCAAGGAAGTCCGCGCCTGGACCATCCACGTCGGCGATACGGCGCCCAAGGCCGCCGGCGTGATCCATACCGATTTCGAGAAGGGCTTCATCCGCGCCCAGACCATCGCCTACGACGACTTCATCGCCTACAAGGGCGAAGCCGGCGCCAAGGAAGCCGGCAAGATGCGCGCCGAAGGCAAGGAGTACGTGGTCAAGGACGGCGACGTGCTGAACTTCCTGTTCAACGTCTAGCCGGGTCAACAGTTGGTGCTGGCGGCACGGCGATTCACGGCCGTCGTGGGGCCGGCCAGGGCGGACTGAAGTCCACCCCACATCAGCTAGTAGTCAGTCAACAAGGAAAAGGTGCATTCCCTGTAGGAGCGAGCTTGCTCGCGATAAGCCGTTGTCGCGAGCAAGCTCGCTCCTACATCCATCGGTTTCAACATGCCTGTTTACTAGTTACTAGTCGCGCTTATGCGAGCGCCGCTCGTTGGCGACGCGCAAGGTGACGTCGGCGATCATCCAGACGCTGTGGCCGGTGCCGCCGGCCATGGTGCGTCCCGAAAGCTCGGCCCAGAACTGCGTGCCGTCGGCCCGCCGCAGGCGATACATGCCTTGCGCCAGATGGCCTTTTTCGAAAGCCGCGGCCGTGTCGGCAAGGAACCGGTCGGCCTCGTCCTTGCTGACGAAATGATGATCGACGCGTGAGGCGGTCAGATCCTGGATGCGGCGGCCCAGCAGTTCGCCGAAGCGCAGGTTGCTCTTGATTACCTGCTTGCCGCGGATCACGGCAATTCCCATCGGCGACGAATCGAAGATCGCCTGCTGTTCGGCAAGCAGTATTTCCGCCTCCGTGCTGCGCTGCAGGCTGTCGGTGGATGAGCGGTAGAGCGTGCGCTGCACGATGATGAATACTGCGATACAACATGCCGCCGCGGTGATCGGCCATTGCGCCTGCTCGCCCAGGGTGGCCGCGTAATGGAAGATGGCCGGGCTCAGGGTGGGGATGATGAACAGCCAGAAGGTGATGTTGGAGAGGGCGACAAACACCGAGCCGGTGAAGGCCGTGATGACCACCATCAGCGCCACGAACATTTGCGCATCCGGATGCGTCGGCGGCGGATAGAGGGGGCCGAACAGCACGCCCCAGCCTATGCCGGTGAGAAAGGTGCCGAAGGCAAACAGCCATTCCCAGCGGTGTATCCCGGCGATCTGCCGGTCGCACTTGGTGAACATGTAGCGGAACCAGGCGCGCACGGCCAATACGGAAAGCATATAGGCCACCCACAGCTTCAGGGGCTCCATGCCCGCGGTGTCGAACAGCACCAGAAAGCACAGAAAGACGCCGATCAGCGACACGACGATGCTCGACGGCAGGCTGTCGAACAATACTTCGATGCGGCGTATCTCAGCGTCGTCGCTGAGCTTCTGGGAGAAAATGGAGTTCATCACCGAGCTTCCATGACAAACGCCATCATAGCGCGGTATTCCGGCGGCTTAACGTGAAACAACTCGTTCGGAGCGACGGGTGATGGTCGAGCGAAGCGAGCCGATCATCCGCAGTGCTTTGCCCGCGTTGTTTGCGGGCTTAGCCCACTGCGCAGGGGCATCATCAGAAGCCTCCCCGTGAGGGGGCTAGGCGGGGATTCGCGACACATGCGTCGCGCCGCCGCAGCCGGCTGGCTGTGCAAAGCCAGCCGTGGGCCGCAAAGCGGATGGGAGGGGCGGGCCTTCAATTCGCCTTTCGCGCGTTTCATAATCGGGGGCGCTGTGTTACTGCTGCATGAAAGCTAGCTGCTTCCTGCCTGGCCGGCGGCAATTTCGGCGCGTACCGTGTCCATGTCCAGCGCCATGGCCTGTTCGATCAATTGTTCAAAGGCACTGGCGGGCAGCGCACCGGCCTCGGAGTAGATGATGATCTGGTCGCGAAAGAACATCAGCGTGGGGATCGAGCGGATGTTGAAGGCGCCGGCGATTTCCTGCTGTTCTTCGGTGTTCACCTTGGCGAAGACGATGCCGGGCTGTTTCTCGGAGGTGGCCTCGAAGGTTGGCGCGAAGCCGCGGCAAGGCGCGCACCAGGGTGCCCAGAAGTCTATGATCACGTTTGCGTTGTCGTTGATGACTTGTTGAAAATTGTCCTTGTTGAGTTCCAGCGTGGCCATGGGCGGCTCCCGAGTTGAAGTGAATGGAATGCTACCGTTTTGCCGCGCGGCGTGCTATCACTCTGGCCGATGATTACCCGCACCGTTTCTTATCGTGGCCGCTTCGCACCTTCGCCCAGCGGGCCCTTGCACTTCGGTTCGCTGGTGGCCGCCACCGGTTCGTTTCTGGAAGCCAGGACGCGGCATGGCGAGTGGCTGCTGCGCATGGAGGATGTCGATGCGCCGCGCTGCTCGGCCGCCGCAGCCGGCGAAATCCTGCGCACGCTGGACGCCTGCGGCTTTGCCTGGGATGGCGAGGTGGTCTGGCAAAGCCGCCGTGCCGAGGCCTATGCGGCGGCGCTGGAGCGGCTCAAGCAGGCGGGCCGCGTCTTCGCCTGTGCCTGCAGCCGCAAGGAACTGGCGGATTCGGTCATCGCGCCGGACGGCGCCGCGATCTACCCCGGCACCTGCCGCCCGGGCTTGCCGCCGGGGCGCGCGGCGCGCGCCTGGCGCCTGCGCGTGGGCGATGCGCGCATCGAGTTCGATGACGCGATCCAGGGCCGCATCGCCAGCGACCTCGGCAGCGAGGCCGGCGACTTCATCCTGCTGCGCGCCGACGGGCTGTTCGCCTATCAACTCGCGGTGGTGGTCGATGATGCCGACGCCGGCATCACCGATGTCGTGCGCGGCGCCGACCTGCTGGCCTCGACCGCGCGCCAGGTCTTCCTGCAGCAATGCCTGGGGCTGCCGACGCCGCGCTATGCGCACCTGCCGGTCGCGGTCAATGCGGCGGGCGAAAAACTGTCGAAGCAGACGCGTGCCGCCGCCGTGGACATTGCGCGGCCCGGCCCGGTGCTGTGCGCGGCGCTGGAATTCCTCGGCCACAAGCCGCCGTCGGAACTGTGCGGCGCGACCGTGGCTGAACTGTGGACCTGGGCCGTGGCCAACTGGCGGCTGGACCGGGTGCCGCGCGGCCCGGCACTGCCGGGTGGGATAATCCGACCGGGAATCGAACACCTGGCCTGGCCGCCGTAAGCAAAAAGGAGTAGCCATGATTGTTGACGATGTCGCCGGCCTGCGCCGGGTGCTGCAGGACAACCGCGTGATTGCCGTGGTCGGGCTGTCGCCGAACTGGAACCGGCCCAGCTATTTCGCCGCCAAGTACATGCTGGAACACGGCTACACGGTGGTTCCGGTGAATCCCGGGGCGACGGAAATTCTCGGCCGGCAATGCTATCCGGATCTTGCGGCGATTCCGTTCAAGGTGGATCTGGTCGATGTTTTCCGCAAGCCCGTGGATGTGATGCCGATTGCCGCTGAGGCGATTCGCATCGGCGCCCGCTGCCTCTGGCTGCAGCTGGGCGTGATCCACCCGGAGGCGGCGGACCAGGCCGCTCGCGCCGGGCTCGACGTGGTCATGGATCGTTGCGTCAAGATCGAATACGCGCGGCTGTTCGGCGGTCTCAATTACGCCGGCGTGAACACCCGGATCATCTCCGCCAAGCGGCCGCCCTGTCCTTAGTATTCAATTCGGAAACCCGGTTCAGTCCGCAGATGACGCAGATTGCACGGATTGAACAACTGTTCGGAAAGGGCGATTGTCTTACCGGATGGATGGCATAGCGATTGGCCGCAATCGCCGCAATCCATCTGCGCCAATCTGCGAAATCTGCGGATCGGTCTTGTCTTGTCGCGTCAGCGCCCCTGGGCGTTGTCCCACAGTATCTTGTGCAGTTGCAGCTGAAAGCGCAGCGGCAGGCGATCGTCGAGAATCCACTGTGCCAGCTGCGCCGGATCGAGTTGCCCCTGCACCGGTGAGAACAGCACGGCGCAGCGCGCGAAGAGTTGGTGCTGGCGACACGCCGCGACAGCCCAGTCGTAGTCCTCGCGCGAGGCGAGGACGAACTTCAGCTCGTCGCGAGGCGTCAGCAGGGCGAGATTTTCCCAGCGGTTCTTTGCCAGCTCGCCGGAGCCGGGCGCCTTGAGGTCGACGATGCGCGCCACGCGCGGGTCGACGTCGCCGATGTCAAGTGCGCCGCTGGTTTCGAGCGATACCGAATGGCCGGCATCGCACAGGGCGGCCAGCAGCGGCAGGCAGTTCTTCTGCGCCAGGGGTTCGCCGCCGGTGACGCAGACCGTGGTGCAGCCGAACCCGGCGACGCGCCGCAGGATTTCGTCCATGGCCAGCGATTCGCCGCCGCTGAAGGCATAGGCGGTATCGCACCAGACGCAACGCAAGGGACAGCCGGTAAGCCGCACGAACACCGTGGGCAGCCCGACGCGACTGGATTCGCCCTGGATCGAGTGAAAGATTTCGGTGACGCGCAGCGTGGCGCGCGGGTCGATATCAGCCAGGGCCGGCACTACTTCTTCTTCAGCCGGAGCTTGGCCTTCTTGCCGGCATCGGAGTTGGGATAGCGTTCGGCCAGCTGTTCGAGGGTTGCTCGCGAGCCCTTCCAGTCCTTGAGCGCATCGAGGCTGGCGACGCGGCTGGCCATCGCATCCGGCGCGCGATCGTCCTTGGGCCAGCCGTCGGCGAACTTGCCGAACAGCTCGGCGGCGCCGGCATGGTCCCTGGACTGGGCGTGGGCGTAGCCGCCCCAGTAGTGGGCCGAGGCGGCGAGGCTGCTGTTGGGGTAGGTCTTGATGAAAGCGAGGAAGGCCGCTGCCGCTTCCTTGAACTTTCCGCTCTTGAGGTTCGCCAGCGCCGCCTCGTAGGTGCCGGTTTCCAGCGCAGGATCGGGCTTCGGCGGCTCAGTCTTGGCTTCCGCGGGCGGCTGCTCCAGCTTCCTCAGGCGATTGTCGAGATCGACGTAAAAATCCTTCTGGCGCTTCTGTGCGGCTTCCAGTTCGTAGCTCAGGACTTCGATCTGGCCGCGCAATTTGGCGATGTCGGCCTTGATGGCCTCGACCTGGTTGGAGAAGTCCATCTGGTTGCGACTGAGGGTGTCGGCGCGCTTGCCGAGCTCGTCCACCCCGCCTCGCAGTTGTTCGCGCAGTTGCTCGATGCGGCTGCGCGCTTCTTCGTCGTCGAACACGCCGGCCTGCGCCGGCAAGGCCGTTGCCGCTGCCAGCAACAGCGCGGCCAGCAGTCTTGCCGTCTGTGCCGCCAGGCCGCCGCGCATGTTCAGAATTCGCCCGTGTAGAGCATTTCGCCGCGCCGATTCTTGGCCCAGCATTCTTCACCCGACTCGGTGCAGGCCGGCTTTTCCTCGCCAAGGCTGACCGCCTCGATCTGGTCTTCCCGGGCGCCGAGCAGGGCCAGCGCCTTCTTGACCGCTTCGGCACGTTTCTGGCCCAGCGCCAGGTTGTACTCGCGGCTGCCGCGTTCGTCGGCATTGCCCTGAATCAGCATTTTCATTTTCCGATTGGCGGACAGGAACTTGCCGTGGGCCGTCAGCAGGGACTGGAATTCGTCCTTGACCACATAGCTGTCGTAGTCGAAATAGACGCTGCGCTTCGACAGGGGACTGCGCGGATCCTTCAGCGCGGCAATGCTGCCGGCATCGAAGGCTTCGGGCTTCACCTGGGTCACGGGAGCGCTTTCGACCGCGACCGCGCCGGGCGTGCGCGATTCGACGCCGGAGGCCGCCTGTTCGGGTGCCGGCGGCTGCGAACCGCAGGCGGCGAGCAGCAATGTCAGGGCGGAGAGCAGCGGAAGAGCAAGGAGAGGTGTGCGCATGATGGCTTCCTTTATGAAGTCGGTATCGGGTGGCTTGCCGAAACTTATCGGACCAGGGGACCCCAGGCAGGTTCCCGCACATCGGCGGCCTGCACGGAAAGTTTTTGCTTGACCCGGCCGTCGCTGGAGACGGCCGCCAGCACGCCGCGCCCGCCGATTTCGGTGGCATAGAGGATCATGCGGCCGTTGGGTGCGAAGCTCGGCGATTCGTCCTTGGCGGAATCGGTCAGGATCTGGATCTGCTTGGTCGCCAGATCCATCAGCGCCAGCTGGAAGCGGCCGTTGCCGTTGCGGGCGACGAAGGCCAGGCTCTTGCCGTCCGGCGAGGGGCGCGGGGTGACGTTGTAGCTGCCTTCGAAGGTGACGCGTTCCGCCGGGTTTCCCAAACCCGCGCCGGAACTGGCGATGCGGTAGATCTGCGGGCTGCCGCCGCGATCGGAGGTGAAGTAGATGAAATGCGCATCGGGCGACCAGCGCGGTTCGGTGTCGATGCCCGATGACGTCGCGATGCGCGTCACGCCGCTGCCGTCGGCATTCACCACGTACAGCTGCGATCCGCCGTCCTTGGTCAGTACCACGGCCAGTTGCTTGCCGTCGGGCGACCAGGCCGGCGCCGAATTCGAGCCCTTGAAGTTGGCCGCAACGTGGCGGCGTCCGCTGGCGAGGTCATGCACATAGACCACCGGCTTCTTCGCCTCGAAAGAGACATAGGCCAGCTTGGTTCCGTCGGGCGACCATGCCGGCGAGATGATCGGCTCGCGCGAAGCCAGTGCCGCCTGGTCGTTGGCGCCGTCGGCATCGGCGATTTTCAGTTCGTAGCGGCCGGTGCTTTTCACCACGTAGGCGATGCGCGTGGAGAACACGCCGGGCTCGCCGGTGAGCTTTTCGTAAATGAAATCGGCGATGCGGTGGGCCGTCGCGCGCAATTGCGCGCCGCTGTGCAGGTAGGCCGGATTGCCCAGCACGGCTTGCTTCGGCACGTCGGACAGGCGCACCCGGGTTTCGTAGCGGCCGTCGGCGCCGGGAACCACGCTGCCGCCGACCACGGCGTCGGCGCCGCGCGTCTTGAGGTCTTCGAAGGGCGGCGTGGCGCTGTCGGCCAGCGCAGCGCCGGCATCGACCAGGCGGAACAGTCCGCTGCGTTCGAGGTCGGCGCGCACTACCGAGGCCAGGGCCTGGGCGACGATGCGTTCGCCGGTGAAGTCGGCGATGGCGACCGGCAGGCGGTTGGCGCCGGCGCCGGTGATCTCGACCGTGAGTTGCGCCCGGGCGGTGACGGAACACAAGGCCAGCCCGGCAGCGCAGGCAAGTACTAGGCGATTGAATTTCATCGAGCCGATTATAACGCCTCGGCTTGGACCGGCCGCAGGCGACGACAAATGCGCCAGGCCGTGCCACCTTCAGTCATCCGACAGCGGCCGGAAGTGCAGTTCCAGGGAGCGCTCGAACAGCTCGGCCTGCTGCGGCTTGGGCAGCGGGTTGGACTTGAGTATGGCCCGTTCGATGGCAGCGTCGAGTGCGGCATGGCCGGAAGAACGCTTGAGGCGCACCGTCACGATTTCGCCGCTCGGCAATTGCGTGACGTCGAATATCGCCTCCGGATTGCCCTTGATCTCGGGCGGCACGACGATGTTGCCGCGAATCTTCCTCACTATGCTTGCAACGTAGGCGTTCATGGCCTTGCTGCGCGCGGCGGCGGCTTTCGCCGCCTGGGTTTGCGCAAACTCCTGCGCGGCGCTGTCGGCCTGCTTGCGCTGCGCCACGCGCTCGGTCTCGCGCTTGAGTTCGTCCTGGAAGGGATCGACCCGGGGTTTCGGTTCAGGCTTCGGTTCAGGCTTCGGCGGTGGCTTGGGCTTTTCCTTGATTGCGATGTCGGGTTTCGGCGGCGGTGGCAGCGGCTTGGGTTCCGGCTTGGGCTCCGCTTTCGGCGCCGGCGGCGGCTCGGGAGTTGGCGCTGGCGGCACGGCGGCCGGGGCGGCAACGGGCTCCGGCGTGGCCCGCACCAGGTCGACTTCGACCACGTCCGTGGCCTTGGTCTGCCAGCGCACGCCGTAGAACAGGAAAGCGGCCAGCAGCAGATGCACCGCGATCGCCAGCGCGATGGAAATGCGCTTGCCGGCCTTGTTGGCCGGCGGCCGGATGGGTGTGTCAGTGCTCACTTGTCGGCAGCAGCCCTCGGCTGCACCAGCAGGCCGATCTTTGCCACTTGCTGGCGTTGCAATTCGTCCATGACGCCCAGTACGACTTCGTACTTGACGCTGCGATCGCCGGCGATCAGCACCGCCTGCTGCGGATTGGCCGTCTGGGCCTCCCTGAGGCGGGCCGGCAGGTCGGCGCGGGTCACGATCTGCTCCGCGCCGCCCTTGGCCCGGTCGCGCAGCGCCAGCGAGCTGTCGGCCTTGATGATGACTTCCAGCGGCGCCACCGGCGGCTGGCTGCTCTTGCCGACGCTGGGCAGATCGACGCTGCCGGTCTGGATCATCGGCGCGGTGACCATGAAGATGACCAGCAGCACCAGCATCACGTCGATGTAAGGCACGACGTTGATTTCATTCATGAGCCTGCGCTGTCTCATTGGTAACCCCAATGAGACAGCGCAGGCTCATGACCATTTGTGAGCTTTCCCCCCGGCCCCCTTTCCCAGAAAGGGGGTGACGATATTTGTGTCGCGCTTTGCGCGACGATTTTGTAAGAACGACGGACTCTCATCGCGTTTGGCGCTGCAGGATGTTGGAGAACTCTTCCATGAAGCTCTCGAAACGCACCGCGACGCGATCGACGTCGTGGGCGAAGCGGTTGTAGGCGATCACCGCCGGGATCGCCGCGAAGAGGCCGATCGCGGTGGCCACCAGCGCTTCGGCGATGCCCGGCGCGACGGCCGAGAGCGTCGCCGTGCTCATGTTTGCCAGGCCGCGGAAGGCGTGCATGATGCCCCAGACGGTGCCGAACAGGCCGACGTAGGGCGAGACCGAGCCGACCGAGGCGAGAAAGGCCAGATGCGCCTCCAGGTCGTCGATCTCGCGCTGGTAGGTGGCGCGCATGGCGCGCCGCGCGCCGTCGACCACGGCGGTGGGGTCGATCAGCTTCTGCCCGCGCAGTTTGGTGAATTCGCGGTAGCCGGCTTCGAAGATGCGTTCCAGCGCGCCGGTCTGGTGGCGGTTGTTGATCGCGCTCTGGAACAGCGCGTTGAGGTCGCCGCCGCTCCAGAAGTCGCGTTCGAACTTGTCGGTCTTGCTCCGCGCGTCGCGAATTGCGAAGGCCTTGCGGAATATCCAGTACCACGAGGTCAGCGACACCAGCGTCAACAGCAGCATCACCAGCTTGACCACCAGGCTGGCGTGGATCACGAGTTCGATGATGGAAAGGTCTTGGGTCACGTTCATTGCGGAGTTTCCGGCAGGGCTGACAATTGTTGGTGAAGGATACGCGGCATCGGGATCGGCCGGCCGCGCGCCGGGTCGATGCAGGCCACGCGTATTTTCGCATCAAGCAGCAGCTCATGGTCGCGCCGGACGCGTTGGGCGAAGCTGAGTTGGGCGCGACCCAGCGACGCGATGCTGGTTTCGATGACGAGCAGGTCGTCGAGCCGGGCGGGCTTCAGGTACTCGGCCGCGATCGAGCGCACCGCGAAGGCGATGCCTTCCTGCATCAGGACATTCTGGTCGTGACCCAGGCTGCGCAGGAACTCGGTACGGCCGCGTTCGAGAAATCGCAGGTAGTTGGCGTAATAGACGATGCCGGCGGCGTCGGTGTCTTCGTAATAGACGCGCACATCAAATTGAAAAAGGGCGCTCATCCGATATTCTCATTGCGCATGCAACGCGCCAAAAAGTCGCGCAACTGTCTGAATGCAGGCCGAGAACTCTTGCAAACGCTCTCGTCGAAGCCGCCGCAGTCGGCGGCGTGAATGTTGCCCAAGATCGTGCCCTCCTGGCCAATGGTTTCAGGTCGGCAAACGCGGTATTCCTTGGCGCGCTGTGCGAATGCCCGAATGCGGGTGCGCATTTGAGTGGAAGTTCGTGAAATCCGGATCAAGTCCCGCTGCCATGTGTGGTACCGGCAATCCGCGAAACCGCCAGCCGCCAATTGTCGTCGATATCGCGCACCGGCTCCAGACCGTTCATTTGAAACCGGCTGTTTTCCGGCAATGCAATGATATTTGCCTCGGGATGACCGGCTGCGGCAAAGATGTTGACCGCGTTGCGGTAGAAATTATGCTGATTGTAATAGGGCGAAATATGCCACCAGCAGCGGTAGTTCATCTCAAATAGCCGGACCAACAGTTCCCGGGCGCCCGTATCCAGATTGCACTCGGCAAAAACCACCGGCCGATCCTTTTCAATAAGGCCGCGTGCTCCGCGTATGACCTTTGCTTCCATGCCTTCGACATCTATCTTCAGCAGTGCAATTCGAGGCAACTCCAGGTCGTCGAGCCGGATCATCGGGATGCGCTCGTTTCCGCTCGCGGCCTCCAGACTCAGGCCGCCGATATTCTGGCGCTGAAGAGCCCAGCGTGAATTGACGATTGTCTGTCCGCTATGGTCCGAAACTGCCGAATTGAAATCGCGAACGTTCGCGAGTCCGTTGAGCGCAATGTTGGTGCACAAGACCTGGCGCACCAGCGGCTGAGGCTCGAAGGCGAACAGCATGCCCGCTTCGCCGATCGTCTTGGCAAGTGGTATCGCGTGGGTGCCGATATTTGCACCGACATCGATCACATTGTCGCCAGGCCGAAGGACTTGTTGCAGCAGATGGATTTCGTTTGCGGCCCATTCGCCGTAAAGTTCGATGCTGCGGCCGATGACCATGTCGTTAGGCAGGTAGGCCGTGGGGCCAAAGCGGCTTCTGCCCACAACGATGGACCCGGACGACAAAAGCGTTCTGGCGCGTTTTCTGAACAGCCGGGCGGCGACATCGACAAGCTGGCGATTACTGTCCGCAGAAGTCCGCTCGGGCCGACGGTTCCCGGGTGGGCTGACAGACGGCAGGGGATCAAGGACCAGTTCTGTGCGAAGTCCGTACGGAAAGGTCCGCGCGACCTCGAAAAACTCCTCGGTCGAGAGATTTTCGGAGAGTTCGAGACGTCGGGCAAACTGGTTCATGTGCGTCCATTCAACCTGACTGGAGCCCGCGGACACCGTTGCCCAGAAGTTAGCAAGAATCTTGCTTCTCAACTGTGCCGGACTGCGCACCGGGAAATGCGCCAGGGACATTCCGGCGATGGGCGTTCCAGGAGTCGGGCCGGACGGTGTGTGGATATTGTGGGCGCCATGATCCACCCTGAACCAGTCGTTTCGCGCAAGCACTGCCGAAAACGCCACCTTGCTGGCGGGTGTGGTTTCGGAGTGGGTTTCTTCGGAACATCGTCTGTGCCGGATTCGCAGCGCAGGGTTGGTTTCGCTCGGATCGTCAGTCGGGAGCGGAATGTAGGTTTTCCAGGGCAAGGCAATCGCTTCCAGGCTTGAGGCCGCTGGCAGCCTCTGGGCGAGAGTTCCCGGCGAATCAACACTAATAAACTCGTCCGCATCAAGGATGAAAATCCAGTCCGCGGCATATTGCCGGGCCAGGCGCTTCGCATAGGCAGTAGTCAGGCCGGCCTGATCGAATTCAGGATCATCATGAAAGATCACCCGGAGGCGATCGTCTTCCTCGCAAAGCCGGGACAAGATCTCGCGCGATCCATCGGTGCTGCAATGGTCGACGAGATAAAGAGCGTCGAGCAGCGTCAGGTTGTGACGGACAAAGGGTTCAAGTATGTCGGCTTCGTTTCTGCAGAACGACAAGCCGACGGCGGCGGCCGGTAGCACCAGGTTGCGCAGAGCCCTTTCAATCGCCGGGCGTGCGAGCAGTGCCGGCTCGTGACAAGCTGCCGCCGCGCGTATCTGCAACGCTTTACGCTCGGCATCGGAGTCGAGAAGGCGAAGGCATTCGTCAGCCAAAGACTGATATGGGACGGCGAGAAATCGATCGCGTAGCACTTCGGCGACCGAATCTGGAGCATATTCTTCCGAGATCACGGCTTTGCCGTTTGCCAGCAGGAATAGAACGCGGACGGCTTCAAATTCGCCGGCGTCCGCCTGATGGATATTCAGCACCAGTTTGGCCCGCGCGATCCATGCATCCCGCTCTGCCGCCCACACATTGCTCAGCGTTACCACGTGCGCTCCGCGAGCCCGCAACTCACGCAATACGCGCAAGCGCCGCTCGTTCAGCGCACCGAAGAACAGAACGTCAACATCCTGGACTTCAGCGGCGGTAATGCGCGTCAAGCAAGGCGAGTACCCGAATGGCACATGAATTGCCGTCGGCGCGATCCCGGAGCGATGCAAGTATTCAATATTCCTTGCGCTGAAATCCCAGACCCGAAAGTTCGATAGCACTTGCAGGTATTGCTCGGTGAACCATGGATAGCCAGGCACCAGTTGATCGAGGTTGAACACGATCGATTGAGCCGGAAGCCCGCCGATGCTGGCCGGGTCGAGATGCTGGGCGCAAAATATGACGGGCGTGGTTTCCCTGTCGATGCTATTGACGTCGATTCGCGCCGAGTGGCCGAGATCGATCAGGCATTCCTGCAACACTTCCATGGACTCGCGAGCGGCTTCGACGTACTCGAAACCGTCCGGCTTGATGAGCACAAGCTGAAAATTCATCAGGCAGGCGTTATTCGTTCCAAAGGCCCTGATTCGGATCTTGTGGCGACCGGAGCCCGAAATGCCGCCAGATGCTCGCCGTCGCCACGCGGCCGCGCGGGGTGCGCTGCAGGTAGCCTTGCTGGATCAAATAGGGTTCCAGCACGTCCTCGATGGTGTCGCGCGCCTCGCCGATCGCGGCGGCGAGGTTGTCCACGCCGACCGGGCCGCCGCCGAATTTTTCCAGCATGGCGCCGAGCAGCTTGCGGTCCATCACGTCGAGGCCGAGGTGATCGACATCGAGCATGGTCAGCGCCGCATCGGCCACCTCGCGCGTGATCCTGCCGTCGGCCTTGACCTCGGCGAAATCGCGCACGCGGCGCAGCAGGCGGTTCGAGATGCGCGGCGTGCCGCGCGAACGCTTGGCGATTTCCATCGCGCCGTCCTCGACGATTTCGCAGTTGAGCAGGTGGGCCGAGCGGCGCACGATCAGGGCGAGTTCCTCCGGCGTATAGAACTCCAGCCGGGCGACGATGCCGAAGCGGTCGCGCAGCGGATTGGTCAGCATGCCGGCGCGGGTGGTGGCGCCGATCAGGGTGAAGGGCGGCAGGTCGAGCTTGACCGAACGTGCCGAGGGACCTTCGCCGATCATGATGTCGATCTGGAAATCCTCCAGCGCGGGGTAGAGGATTTCCTCGACCACGGGACTCAGGCGATGGATCTCGTCGATGAACAGCACGTCGTGCGGTTCCAGGTTGGTCAGCATCGCGGCGAGATCGCCGGCGCGCTCCAGCACCGGGCCCGAGGTATGGCGCAGATTGACGCCCATCTCGTGGGCGATGATGTGCGCCAGCGTGGTCTTGCCCAGGCCCGGCGGGCCGAACAGCAGCACATGGTCCATCGATTCGGCGCGCCGCTTGGCCGCCTCGATGAAGATTTCGAGCTGGCCGCGAATCTTCTGCTGGCCGACGTAATCGGCCAGGCGCTTGGGCCGCAGGGCGCGCTCCAGCACGTCTTCCTGGGTCGATTCGCGGCCCGCCGAGATCAGGCGTTCGGGCGCGGCGGCGGCGAACTTGTCGGTCTGGATGCTCATGGGACTACTCTCCCCCGGCCCCCTCGCCGAGCGAGGAGGTGACAGTGGTGCGCCGCTGCGCGGCTTCGTGCGATTGTTGGCGCCCCGTCGGGCGGCCGTGCGGGGCGCTCATGCCGTAAGTTTAGCCGAGGCGGGCGGGCGCCGCCTCACGAGGACTTCGAGAGCAGCTTGAGCGCGGCGCGGATGCCGTCGGAGACGGAAACGTCCGGTGCCAGCGCCTTCACGGCCGAGACCGCCTCGCGTTCGTTGTAGCCGAGCGCCAGCAGCGCGTTCATGATGTCGGCGGCGGCGTCGGCCGCCGTGTCGCCAGCGCCAACTCTTGCGCCGCCGCCGGTGGCCAGGGTTTTCGGCAAGCGGTCGCGCAGCTCCAGCAACAGGCGTTCGGCGGTCTTCTTGCCGATGCCCGGCACCTTGGTCAGGCGCCCGGCTTCCTGCAGCGTCACCGCCTGCGCCAGTTCCGTCACCGACATGCCGGAGAGCACGGCCAGCGCGGTGCGCGCGCCGATGCCGGAGATCTTCAGCAACTGGCGGAAGGCGGCGCGTTCCTCCGGCGAGGCGAAGCCGTAAAGGTAGTGGCCGTCCTCGCGCACGATCAGGTGGGTGTGCAGCACGACCTTCTCGCCGGTCGCCGGCAGGTTGTAGAAGGTGCTCATCGGCACATCGACTTCGTAGCCGAGGCCCTGCACATCCACCGTGATCGACGGCGGGTTCTTTTCGATGAGCATGCCGCTGAGGCGACCGATCATGGTTTTCCTTTCATGCGAGGATTTCGTCGATGCGGCGCACCAGGTTGCCGATCACCGCCTGCTGGTCGAAGGCGGCGTACTTGGCGGCGAAGGCCTGGGCATTGCTGCGCCAGGATGGATTGTTTAGCAGGTCGGCGAGCACGGCGGCGAGGTCGCCCGGCGGCTGCTCGGGATTCACCAGGCGGCCGGCGCCCATTTCCTCGACGCGGCGCGCCACCAGGAATTGCTCCAGGTGTCCGGGCAGCAGCAGCAGCGGCTTGCCGGCGAGCAGGAAGGCCGTGGTGGTCGCCAGACCGGCATAGGTGACGGCGAGATCGGCTTCGCGCGTCATCTGCGCGATGTCGGCGGGATGGTCGAGAAAGCGCAGATGCGGCGCGGCATAGCGCGCGGCCAGCGCGGGCGGCAGCATGGGGAAGTAGATCACGGTCGCCTGCCCCAGCGCGCGCAGGGCGGCCAGCACCGCTTCGTGGTGCGGGCTTTCCGCGCGCAGGTAGGCGAACACGCGCTTGCCGCCGCCCGCGGGCCAGGCCACGGCCTGTCCGTTGCCGGCGCTGGGCAGGCTGCCCCAGTAGCGCGCCGGGCCGCGGTCGGCATAGTGGTCGAGTTCGGGAAAGCTCACCAGGGCTTCCTCGGCGACGTCGAACAGTTCGGCCAGATGCCGCAAGGGCGGACAGTGGTAGCGGCTCAGCACCGCATTGATCGCGGCCAGCGCGGCGAGGTCGAGCTGGCCGATGGTTTGCTCGGGCTGCGGCGCCCAGGGGCGCATGTTGGGCAGCGGGCTCACCCGCGGCGGGGCGGTGAAGCCGTTGGAGAACAGCATGACGGGGATGCCGAGACTGCGTGCCGCGAGCAGCGCGGTCGGCGCGTGGTCGGCCAGCACCAGCCGGGCGCCGGTCAGGCGCATGGCTTCGCGCCAGGCGCCGACCAGGCCGAACAGCGCACGAGAATCCGCGTAGCCGAAGCGCAGCAGGATGTCGGCATAAGTCAGCGGCGGCCCCGGGCGGGCGGCCTCGGGCACCGACGGCGCGGCCAGCCAGTTGAAACCTGCACTGGCGAGGAAATCGCCGACCACGGCGGGCTGGGTCACCATCCAGTGCACCTCGTGGCCCTGCTCGCGCAGGGCGCGTGCCAACGGCATGAAGGCGCCGACGTGACCCAGGTTGGCGCCGAATTCCCAGGCATAAAGAATGTTGTGCTTTCCCCCCGGCCCCCTTTCCGCGAAAGGCGGTGACGGGGGTTCGATCGCTGCGCGATCTCCGGGTGTTTGGCTGCGCCCACCTGGGGACGGCCCTGCGGCGGGCGATGTCATCACACCAGCCTTCCATTGCGCATGCGTCTGCCCAGGGTGGATAGCCCGCCCATGCCCTGGCCGCCATGGGCGTGGGCGATGGCGCAGGCCAGCGCGTCGGCGGCATCACTGCTCGGTATGCCCGGCAGATTGAGCAGGCGCGCGACCATGGCCTGGACCTGTTCCTTCGCCGCCTTGCCATGGCCGACCACCGCCTGCTTGACCTGCAGCGCGGTGTATTCCGCCACCGGCAGGTTCGCCGTGACCAGCGCGGAAATCGCCGCACCGCGCGCCTGGCCGAGCAGCAGCGTGGATTGCGGATTGACGTTGACGAAGACGATTTCCACCGCCGCCTGTTGCGGGCCGTAGGTGGCGATGATCTCGACCAGGCCGTCGAGTATGGTCTTGATGCGCTGCGGCAGGCTGCCTTCCGCATCGGTCTTGACGCAGCCGCTGGCGACATAGGCCAGGGTGTTGCCCGCCTTGTCGATGACGCCAAAACCAGTGCTCCTCAGACCGGGATCGATGCCCAATATGCGAATGGCCTTGTTCATGACGTAGCAGCGCAACCGGGGGCGCTGGTTTCAGAGAAGGCTAACCGGCGCAGCCGGTTAAGCGAGCTACGCGAGCGGCCGTAGCTAAAACCAGTGCTCCTCAGACCGGGATCGATGCCGAGTATGCGGATGCTGCTAGACAATGGCGGTTTCATTTTCGCGCAAGATACACGCCCCACACCGCGAGCGCCATGCCGACCAGCGCCATGCCGGCCAGGCGCTCGTCGAACAGCAGCCAGGCGATCAGGGCGGTGCAGGGCGGCACGAGGTAGAACAGGCTGGCGAGATTCACCGCGCTGCCGCGGCGGATCAGCATGTTGAGCAGGGAAACCGCGCCCAGCGACAGCACCAGCACCAGCCAGGCCAGGGCAAAGATGAAGTCGGGCGCCCATTCGACGCGGAAGTCCTCGCTCAGCTGGACGACGATGGCGGTGGCGATGGCCGTCGGCAGGAACTGGGCGATGGCGCCGGTGCGCCAATCAAAACTCGGGCAAAAGCGTTTCTGGTAGAGCGTGCCGGCGGTGATGCCGGCCAGCGCCGCCAGCGCCGGCCACAGCGCATCGAGGCCGAAGCCGCTACCGAGCTTGCCCGACACCACGATGGCGACGCCGACGAAGCCGAGCACCAGGCCGAACCATTGCCGCGCCAGCACGGCTTCGTTGAGCAGCCAGCCGGCGCCGACGGCGGTCAGCAGCGGCTGGATGCCCACCACCAGGCTGGCGACGCCGGCCGGCAGGCCCTTCGATATGGACATGAAGACGCCGCCGAGGTAGACGCCGTGCACCAGCAGGCCGGCGACGCCGATATGAAACCACTGCCGCGCATCGCGCGGCCAGGGCGCGCGCATCGCCAGCGCGATCAGGGTCATCAGCGCCAGCACCAGCAGGTAGCGGATCAGCAGAAAGGTGAGCGGCTCGGCGTGCGGCAGGCCGAACTTGGCGCCGATGAAGCCGGTGCTCCAGAGCAGGACGAACAACAGGGGGACGGAACGGTTCATAAAACTCATGGTCGAAAATTCAGCCCGCAAGGGTAACCGATTCCCGATTCGCCGCGCCGGCGCGGCAAGTTTCGATCGACCGAGGAGAGGGATGTGATGCGCAAATTTGTGGTGGGACTGCTGTCGATGCTGGCCCTGATCTCCGCCGCGAGCGCGGAGGTTCCGGCGCTGGGTAGCGCCGCGCCGGGATTTTCCTTGCCCGACCAGGACGGCGCGATGCGCCGCCTGGATGAATGGCGCGGACGCTGGCTGGTGCTGTACTTCTATCCCAAGGACGACACGCCGGGCTGCACCACGGAAGCCTGCAGCTTTCGCGACGACATCTCGCTGCTCACCGGCCTGGGCGCGCAGGTGGTCGGCATCAGCGTCGACGACACGGCGTCGCACAAGGCCTTCGCCGAGAAATATCACCTGCCCTTCCCGCTTCTGGCCGACTCGACGGCCGCGGTGGCGCGGCAATACGGCGCGCTGTCGGACTGGCTGGTGGTCAGGATGGCGAAGCGCTACAGCTTCATCATCGACCCGGCGGGACGCATCGCCAAGGTCTACCTGAGCGTCGATCCGGCGCGCCATGCGCGCGCGATTGCCGCCGATCTGAAATCCCTGCAGGCCAACACCGCGGTCCGTTAAGCGGCCGCCGCGTGGCGGGCCGGCGCGTTTATTCGTCGATTACCGCCGTGGTGTAGACCTCTTGCACGTCGTCGAGCGCTTCGAGAGCATCGAGCAGCTTCTGCATTTTCAGCGCGTCCTCGCCTTCGAATTCGGTTTCGTTCTGCGGTTTCATCGTCACTTCGCCGAATTCCGGCTTGAAGCCGGCCTGCTCCAGCGCATCCTTGACGTTGGCAAAGTCGTTGGGCGGCGTGATGACTTCGATCGAGCCGTCCTCGTTGGTCAGCACGTCGTCGGCGCCGGCCTCGATCGCCGCGTCCATCAGCGTGGCTTCATTGGTGCCGGGCGCGAACAGCATCTGCCCGCAGTGGGTGAACAGGAAGCCGACGCTGCCGTCGGTGCCCATGTTGCCGCCGTGCTTGGCGAAGGCGTGGCGCACTTCGGCGACGGTGCGCACCTTGTTGTCGGTCAGGCAGTCGACCATCACCGCGGCGCCGTTGATGCCGTAGCCCTCGTAGCGGATTTCCTCGTAATTCACGCCTTCGAGCTGGCCGGTGCCGCGCTTGACGGCGTTATCGATGTTGTCCTTGGGCAGGCTCTGCGCCTTGGCCTTCTCGATCGCCAGCCGCAGCCGCGGATTGGCGCTGACGTCGCCGCCGCCCATCTTCGCGGCGACGGTGATTTCCTTGATCAGCTTGGTGAACACCTTGCCCCGCTTGGCGTCCTGGCGCCCCTTGCGATGTTGGATGTTGGCCCATTTGGAATGTCCGGCCATAGTGGTTTCCCTGGTTGCGCGCCATTGCCGCGGGATTGCCGCGAGTTTGCCGCGAGTTTGCCTATTAGAATCGCAAATTTTAGCATCCCGGGAATCCCTGTCATGAGCCAAGCCCTGCCTATCGCCAAGAGCGGCGAGATCGAACTTGCCCTGCTGGCGCAACTTGCCAACCGTCACGGCCTGATCACCGGCGCCACCGGTACCGGCAAGACGGTGACGCTGCAAGTCATGGCCGAGCAGTTGTCCAGGGCCGGCGTGCCGGTGTTCCTCGCCGATGCCAAGGGCGATCTGTCAGGCCTCGGCGTCGCCGGGGCCGCCTCCGAAAAGTTCCAGGCGCGGCTGGATCGGCTCGGCATCAAGGACTGGCAGCCGCAGGCCAGCCCGGTGGTGTTCTGGGACGTGTTCGGCCAACGCGACCATGGCGGCCATCCGGTGCGCGCCACGATTTCCGACATGGGGCCACTCTTGCTGGGGCGCCTGCTCAATCTCAACGACACCCAGGCCGGGGTGCTGCAGATCGTGTTCCGGGTGGCCGACGACCAGGGCCTGCTGCTGCTCGACCTCAAGGACTTGCGCGCCATGGTCCAGCATGTCGGCGAGCACGCGGCCGACTACAAGACGCAGTACGGCAACGTCTCGGCCGCTTCGATCGGCGCCATCCAGCGCGGCCTGCTGACGCTCGAAGAGCAGGGCGGCGACAGCTTCTTCGGCGAGCCCATGCTCGACATCGAAGACCTCATGCAAACCCAGGACGGGCGCGGCGTGATCAATGTGCTGGCGGCCGACAAGCTGATGAACTCGCCGCGGCTCTACGGCTGCTTCCTGCTCTGGCTGCTGGCCGAGCTGTTCGAGCAACTGCCCGAGGCGGGCGACCTGCCCAAGCCCAAGCTGGCCTTCTTTTTCGACGAGGCCCACCTGCTGTTCAGCGACGCGTCGCCGGCGCTGCTGGAGAAGGTCGAGCAGGTGGTGCGCCTGATCCGCTCCAAGGGCGTCGGCATTTACTTCGTGACGCAGAATCCGCTCGACATTCCCGATGTCGTGCTCGGCCAGCTCGGCAACCGCGTCCAGCATGCGCTGCGTGCCTTCACCCCGCGCGACCAGAAGGCGGTCAAGGCGGCCGCCGACACCCTGCGCGCCAATCCGGCCTTCGACGCCGCGACGGCGATCACCGAACTCGGCGTCGGCGAGGCGCTGGTCTCCTTCCTCGACGAGCACGGCCGGCCGACCGTGGTCGAGCGCGCCATGGTGCTGCCGCCGGCCTCGCGCATCGGACCGATGACGGCAGACGAGCGTCGGGCCGCGATCGCCGCCTCGCCGATCGCCGGGCATTACGAAAAGCTGCTCGACCGCGAATCGGCCTACGAGAAACTCAAGGGCGATGTCAGTCAGAGAGTTGGCGCTGGCGACACGGCGACTGCGACGCCGCAAGCCGGCGGCGGCGGATTTCTCGGCGGCATCGGCGACGCGCTGGGCGGCATGCTCGGCGGCGGCGCCCGCAGCGGTTCGCGCGGCCGGCAGACCGTGGTCGAAGCCGCCGTGAGCAGCACCGTGCGCGCCATCGGTTCCTCGCTCGGCCGCGAGATCGTGCGCGGCGTGCTGGGCTCGATCATGGGCGGCGGTCGTCGCCGGTGACGCACGCGGCCGGCTTGCCCGCGGTACATCGCGCTGGAGTGATATTCGCCGTTATCGCGGCCTTCGGCTTTTCCTTCAAGGCGATCCTGGTCAAGCTGGCCTATCCCTACGGCGTCGATGCCGTGACGCTGCTGGCCCTGCGCATGGCCTTCGCCCTGCCGGTATTCCTCTGGGTCGGTTTTTCCGCTTCGCGCAATGCCCCGGGCATGACGCTGCGCGACTGGCTTGCGGTCGCGCTGCTGGGCACGCTCGGTTACTACGGCGCCAGCATTCTGGATTTTCTCGGGCTCAAGTACATTTCGGCGGGCCTGGAACGGCTGATCCTGTTCACCTATCCGACGCTGACCCTGCTGTTCGGCGTCGTCCTGCACGGCCGTGCCATCAGCCGCCGCGAGGCTGTGGCGCTGGGCCTGTGCTACACCGGCATTGCCGCCGCGTTCGCGCACGATCTGCACTTTTCCGGCGATACCGCTGCGGTCTGGATCGGCGGCGGCTTCGTCTTCGCTTCGTCGGTGAGTTATGCGCTCTACCTGTCGGGCAGCGCCGGGATGATTGCGAAACTCGGTGCGGCACGCTTCACCGCCCTGGCCATGCTGGTATCGACAGCCGCCATCGGCGGCCACTTCCTGGCGACGCAGCCGCTGACGACCCTGGTGCAGCCTTGGCCGGTCTATGCGCTGGGCGCTGCGATGGGCATGTTCTGCACGGTACTGCCGGTATTCGCCCAATCGGCGGCGATTCGCCGCATCGGCAGCGGACAGGCCGTGCTGGTGGGCATGGTGGGTCCGCTACTGACCATTGTCTTCGCCTGGCTGCTGCTCGATGAAGGTTTCTCGACGGCGCAGATGGCCGGTGTCGCACTGGTCATTGCCGGCGTGGCTACGGTTAGCCGCCGCTGAGCATATCTATCTGTCTATAATCGGATAACCATGCTCAGCCGTCGACTTTTTGCCGTCCTCTCAGCGCCAACTCTCGCGCTTCTGTCCAGCTGCGCTGGGGCGCAGGAGGTTTCGGAGAAGGACTACTTCGACGAACTGCCGGTGGTGCTCTCGGTCAGCCGCCTGGCGCAGCCGCTCAAGGACGTGCCGGGAGCGGTGACGGTCATCGATCGCGAAGCCATCCGGCGTTCCGGTGCGCGCGATCTGACCGACTTGCTGCGTTTCGTTCCGGGCTTCGTGATCGGCCACATCAATGGCGCAAATCCGATCGCCAATTATCACGGCGATTTCGATGCATTGAATCGGCGCCTGCAGGTGTTTGTCGATGGCCGTTCGATCTATTCCTCCCTGCTGGCCGGCAACGTTAGCCACCCGATGATGGGTATGGTGCTCGATGACATCGAGCGCATCGAGGTATTGCGCGGGTCGAACTCCGCGGCTTACGGCGCCAATGCGTTTTCCGGGGTGGTCAACGTGGTGACGCGGACTGCCACCGATGTGCCAAGATTTTCCACGTCGCTGGCGCTCGGCGAGAAGGGCATTGCCGATCGCAGCGTGCGCGCGGCTTGGGGCGACGAGCGCCTTGCCGTGCGATTGACGGCGGCGCGCTCGGGCGACAGCGGATTCGACGATGCTAACGACGACAAGCGGGTTGATCAGTTTCATCTCCGCGCCGATTTGCGGCCATCGGCGGCGGACGACGTCATGTTGACTGCGGGCTCGGTTCGCCATCAGTGGGGTGCGACCGATATGCTGCGCAGTGAAAACTGGCGCAATGTGTTCGTCCAGGGGCAGTGGCGGCACAATGTCGATGCAGACAACGATATCCGCTTCAATGGCAGCTTCGATGAAGAAAAGTTCATCGACCAGATCTATCACTTCACACTCTTGGGAGTGCCGCGTCCCTATCGTGCCGATGGGACGGGACGGCGATTGTCCCTGGAGGCCGAACATACGACCCGGATATTGCCGGATCTGCGCCTGGTATGGGGTGGCCAATGGCGTCACGAGGAAATCCGCTCACCCGATCTCTTCAAGGAGCAGACTGCGCTGACCGCCGAACTGCGCCGCGTGTTCGGCAATGTCGAGTGGCGGCTGGGCGAGAAATGGATTGTAAATGCCGGCGCGATGTGGGAAGACCATAGTGTCGCCGGTCCGCATACGGCGCCGCGTCTGAGTCTCAATTACCACATCCTGCCCGGACACACGCTGCGTTTTGGCTCCACCCAGGCCTACCGCATGCCCACCATGTTTGAATTGCGCGGGAATTGGCGGACACCCAGCCTGCCCGGCTCACTGGTGCTCGCCAGCGGCGGGATCAAGCCCGAGCGCCTGGTGGCCAACGAGATCGGCTACGTCGGCGAGTTCCGGCAGCTCGGCCTGACAGTCGACTTGCGCGGCTTCGAGGAAAGCGGCAGCAGCATCGCCCGCTATTTCGGCGGTTATCCGAACGACGTGGTGAACAAGGACCGTTATCGCAAGCGCGGTTGGGAGACGCAGTTGCGCTGGAAGCCGCGTCCGGAAACCCAGCTATTGTTGAATCACACGGTACTCAACATTCGCGCCTGGGCCACCGGCGACACGCACATCAGCGACGAACTGAGCGCACCCTCGCACACCTCCGGCTTGGTCTGGTTCGAATCTCTGCCGGCCGGTTTCGAGTTCGGGCTGTTCTATCTCACCTACGGAGCGATGACCTGGGGCGGCAAGAACGACGTGCTCGACACCCAACCTCGGGTCGATCTGCGCTTGGCGCGCCGCTTCAAGATCGGCGGAACTCAGGCCGAAGCGGCTGTGGTAACGCACTCGGCAACCGGCAGCTATCAGGAAGGCGATCCGGGGAGATACTTCCCGCGCCGCACTTTCGCCACATTACGGCTGGATTTCTGAGTAATGCCCTCCCGGTTTTTAGCTGCTCTCGCCACCGCTTGCCTATGTCTAATGACATATGGATCAGCGGGGGCCGCCGCGACGATCCCCGTCTGGGTGGCCTTGTCCGCCACGGGCGGCGCCCACGCCGAAGCGGCGCAGGCGCTGCAGGCGGAAGTCGAGCAGGCACTGCCGGGACGCATCGACTGGCGCGTGGCGCACTGGAGCAGCTTCACCCGTGCGGCGCCGGAGCCGCAATGGGTCGTCGCCATCGGGACGGGGGCTCAGCGCGGCATGCAGAACCTGTTTGCCCGTGACACGACGCCGCCCCCGCTGCTGTCGATACTGGTGCCGCGCCTGGCTTTCGAGCGCATGGCCGATCCGGCGCGCCTGCGTGCCGGATCGCTCTCGGCGGTGTTCCTCGACCAGCCGCCATGGCGGCAGCTGGAACTGATCCGGCTGGCGTTGCCCAACGTGCGCAAGGTCGGCATGCTGGTCGGCGCGGAGTCGAAGGGCCACTTGCCGGCACTGGAGAAAGCGGCCAAAGAGCGCGGCTTCGAACTGGCGGCGGCGGCGGTGGAAGCGGATGGCCTGTTCGAGGCCCTGCAAGCGGTGCTGCCCAATGCCGATGTCCTGCTTGCGCTGCCCGACCCGGCTGTGTTCAACAGCCAGACAGCCGCCAACATATTGACGGCAGCCTATCGGCGGCGGGTGCCGCTGCTCGGCTTTTCTCCGGCCTATGTCAAGGCGGGCGCGCTGCTGGCCCTGTATTCGACACCGGCCCAGGTCGGTGTCCGCGGTGGCGAATCGCTGCGCCAGGCACTGGCGGGCAAGGCTTTGCCGGCGCCGCAGTGGCCGCGCGAGTTTGTCGTCGCGGTTAACCATGATGTCGCCCGCTCGCTGGGTTTCGCCCTGGACGAATCGCTGATCGGGCAACAACTGCGCCAGAAGGAGAGGCCATGAAGATGAGCCTGCGTACCCGCATGCTGTTGTCGGCGCTGCTGCCGACCACGCTGGTGGCGGTGCTTTTGACGACGGTGTTTTTACTGCGCGCCATCGACGATCTCGAACAAGGATTGCAGACGCGCGGCACGGCGATTTCGCGACAGATGGCCGGTGCTGCGGAGTTCGGCATATTTTCCGGTCAGCGCAGCGCCCTTTCGGTGTTGACCGAGTCGGCACTGCAGATCGATCCGGATGTGCGCGGGGCAGCGATTCTCGATGCGCGCGGTGCCGTCATGGCACTTAGCGGCGCGTTGAATCAATCCATGTGGCCCGCGCCGGCGCGCATTGACGGCGCACGTCTGCGTCCGGATGTGCTGTTGTTCGTCGAGCCGGTGATGCGCAGCAGTCTGCCCGTGGATGACATCTACGGCGGCACGACGGCGGCAGCTGAGGTGCCGCAGCAGCTGCTTGGCTACGTCGTGGTCGAACTGTCACTGCGCAAGGTATCGAGCAAGAGCGAACGGCTGATCGCCATCGGCGGCTTGATTGCCTTGCTTGGATCCGTGCTCGGCGGCTGGCTGGCGCAACGCATCGCACGCGGCATGACAAACCCGCTGCTGGAGGCCAACGAGGTCGTCGGGCGTATCGGCGCCGGGGACCTGACGGCGCGCATGGCGACCCGATCTGCCGGCGCCCTGCACTCCCTGGCGGCCGGCATCAACGGCATGGCCGAACGCATAGGCGTGACGCAGGACGAGTTGCGCGCCCGGGTGGCCGAAGCCACTGCCGACTTGCGGCAGGCCAAGGACGCGGCGGAGCACGCCACCATCGCCAAATCGCACTTTCTGGCGGCCGCCAGTCACGACCTGCGCCAGCCCCTGCACGCACTAGGCCTCTTCGTCTCCGCCCTGGCGCAATCCCAGGCGGCAAGGCAGGAGCCGGAACTGGTTGCGCACATCCAGTCGGCCGTTGACGCCCTGCAGAATCTGCTCGATGCCATCCTCGACATTTCACGCCTCGACGGCGGCAACGTGGTGCCGAGCATCGGCTGCTTCCCCCTGAGCCATGTGCTGGATCGCCTGGGCCAGGATCTTTCGCTGCTGGCCGCGCAAAAGGGTTTGCGGCTCAAGCTGCGGCCGACACGGTTCTGGGTGCGCAGCGACGAAAAGATCGTCGAGCGCATTTTGCTCAATCTGGTCGGCAATGCCTTGCGCTACACCCGCACCGGAGGCGTGCTGGTGAGCTGCCGCAGCCGCCGCGACGTGCTGGTGGTCGAGGTCTGGGATACCGGCGCAGGCATTCCGGAGCATGCACGCGAGGGAATTTTCGAGGAATACGTGCAGTTGGCGAACCCTGAGCGCGATCGTGCCAAGGGCCTCGGGCTGGGCCTGGCCATCTGCCGGCGCCTGGCCGACTTGCTGCACATTCCGCTGGGTGTCCGTTCGCGCCCGGGGCGCGGTTCGGTGTTCTGGATCGAATTGCCCGTGGTGCCGGCGGGCTTGCCCCGCGATCTGCCGTCAGCGGGGAGCGCATCGTCAGAGGGCGCGGTCGATCCGGCGCGGATAACGGGAACAGTCCTGGTGGTGGAGCGGGATGCGCTGGTACGGGCGGGCATGCAACAGGCGATCGTCAGCTGGGGCGGCCGGGTGTTGCTGGCGGCCGACCGCGAGGAGGCGCTGAGCCGCTGCCGCGAGAGCGATCCGCCGCCGGATCTGACGATATGCAATCTTCGACTGCCGGGCCGCGGCAGCGGTATCGAGCTGGCACAGGAGCTGCGCCGGGAATTCGAGGGCATGGCCGTGCTGCTGGTCAGCGCGGATGTCAGCGACGAAGCGCAGAATGCGGCGCGCAGCGCCGGCTTCGCGCTGCTCAAGCAGCCGGTGCCGGCAGGGCGGCTGCGGGCGGCCTTGCGCCACCTGCTCGAGGTTCGCGTCTAGCGGTCGAGCAGTCCCAGGCGGCGGCAAAGCTCCAGCGTCAGGCCCGCCTGGTTCATGCTATAGAAGTGCAGGCCCGGCGCGCCGCGCTCGATCAGGCGCTGGCACAGCTCGGTCACCACATCGAGACCAAAGGCCCGGATCGATTCCGCATCGTCGCCGAAGCTCTCGAACTTGCGCCGCATCCAGCGCGGTATCTCGGCGCCGCAGGCGTCGGAAAAGCGCGCCAGCTTGGAGAAGCTCGCGATCGGCATGATGCCCGGCACGATCGGCACCGTTACGCCCAGCGCCCGCGCTTCGGTGACGAAATGCTCGTAGGCGTCGGTATTGTAGAAATACTGGGTAATGGCCGAATTCGCACCGGCGTCGATCTTGCGCCTGAAATTCAACAGATCGTCGCGCGGGCTTTTCGCCTGCGGATGCCATTCCGGATAGGCCGCCACCTCGATAAGAAAACGCGCGCCGGTTTCGGCGCGGATGAACGACACCAGCTCGTTGGCATAACGGAATTCGCCGGCGTCGGCCATGCCCGAGGGCAGGTCGCCGCGCAGGGCGACGATGCGGCGGATGCCGCGTGCGCTGAAGATGGCCAGCATCTCGCGGATGCCCTCGCGCGTGGAACCGATGCAGGACAGGTGCGGCGCGGCCTGGTGGCCTTCGGCGGCGATCTCCATCACCGTCGCCAGCGTGTTTTCGCGCGTCGAGCCGCCAGCGCCGTAGGTGACGGAGAAAAACTCGGGCTTCAGCAGCGCAAGCCGGGTCCGCGTCGCGCGCAGCTTCTCCATGCCCTCGCTGGTCTGCGGCGGGAAAAACTCGATGGATAGTTCAAGACTCATGCTGGATTCCAGGAAAGTGCTTCAGCGTGCGTTCATGATCGGGGCGAGCTCAGCAGCAAACGCGCCAGCAGCCAGGAAATCACGCTGTAGAGCGTCGAGCCGATGACGCCGGCGATGAATCCGTCCACCACGAAGCCGTCGAGCAACCACGCCGCGAGAAGAAACATCATGCCGTTGATGACGAAGATGAACAGCCCCAGGGTCAGCAGCGTGACCGGCAGCGTCAGCAGCAACAGTAGCGGCCGGATCAGGGTGTTGATCAGTCCGAGCACCACCGCCACCCCCAGCGCCGTGGCAAATCCGGCGACGTGTATCGAGGGCAGCAGGTAGGGCAGGGCCAGCAGCGCCGCTGCGTTGATCAGCCAGTTTAGGAGGATGCGGACCATTGCCTGATCAATTCGCGCGTGACTTAGTTGCTCGCTGCAATTTGATCGACAAAAAGTGCTATTTCTGACGGGACGCGTGCCATTTCCCGTACATGGTTGGCCAATCGTCCTTTCAAATTATCCTTGATGCGATGAGCTGCAGAGAATCTATCGAGCAGCGCCTTGCCATGAACCCTTCTGAGTAGAGCAGTGACGCGAGTGGTTGAGGATTCACCTGGAAGATCAAAGGCATCTACGCGGGAAACGTGCATTGCATAATCGGCGGCTGCCGAGGAAGGAAGCCTTGGGAATTTATCTTGCTGAACACATGCTTCGCTTTCAGCACGAGTGGAAAAGCGACGATTGGTATACCCGTCAGACAAGCCTTCAATTCGATGCTGATGGCAAACGGCGTTAATTGCCGCGTGAGGGATTAGAACTTGACAATGATTCAATAGCTCGTCATACACATCTTGCATCGGCCTGGGTGGTTCCATCTCTATCTCGGCCCGACATTTCTCCATTGCCTCGCCGTCAGCAAGATAGTTTTCCATCTCCCATCGACAAAGCGCTTTCACCTCTGAACCAAACGGCTGTGAGTTCTGGTAGGCAGCATCATCGGTCTCATGAACCAAATGCCACATATCTTTGCTCATAACTGTATCCCGGTCCACGACGCCCCACGCTGAGTTGCCGGCCTTTCGTTCCTCAGCAACGGCCTCTATTACGGCTGAACAACCGGAGAAATTGCATTGCTGTGAAGCGGGCCTGAATTCAACGCGTGACAGGTGATCTTTGAACCAGCACTCGCCGAACACGTAGTTGTCTTCTTCAGATTCGACGTAAATAACAGGAACTCCACCGTAACGGGCCGACAGTCTGTCCGGAGCACTCAAACCGGGTTGATTCTTTACCGCCCCCATTAATTTTCTCCCGCAACTGGATCCATGCTGCGTGTCAATTCTTTCGCGGTGGCTTCTTTCGCGATTTCCTCCGCGCGGTCTTCTTCCTCTGCTGTTTCGATGATGTAAGCGCCCTTACGCAAATTTTCCTCGACGCTATTGAGTCCGAACGCTTTCATCATTCGCTCCGAATGGGTGGCCATAAATACGCTGACATTGGGGAAGTGCGACTTTGCAATGTTTAGAAGAGTAAACAGGGTCTCGTACTGCCAATTACGGTGAAGATGAACCTCCGGTTCATCGATCAACAAAATGGTGTTCCGAGTCATATGTGCCCCCAGACGCAAATAAAGCTGAACCAGACTTTTTTCTCCGCTGGATAGCCTGTCCAGCCGATGCTCCAATCCGTTCGCTTCAATGATCGCCTCCGGCGGTTCTTTGCGCACGCCTTTAAGCTTCTTCCCAGAAAAAAGTCTCTTGTCGTCAACTTTGAAGACCCGCTCATTGATCGCTGCGATAGCAACCTCAAAGCGGCCATCGTCCATCCACTTTAGCCAGACTAGCAAGTTGTCCAGCGAGTCCCGCCACTCGCGGCCCTCTACGTCGAAAATATGTACGGGGCGATAGTTCCAATCGCGCGGGGCGACGATGGCCCGATCTTCGGTCGGCATGCGGATGATGTTGCGATAAGCGGAAAAATAGATCAGTGTCGGCAAAGTTAGCTCGTCGCTCTCGAAGCCCGACAGACGTTCTCCAATGCTGGTTTCGATGAGAATGTTGAAGTTCTGCACCCATTCGTCGGTGCGGCCAACCATGCTGTAGCGACCAAAGGCGTTGCGCACGAAGCCAAACCTGCACCAGCGCGTCGCTCCGTATTTCTTGACGTCGGATTCTCCCCACGGCTTCAAAGAAACTTCCTCACCCATGAAGCCTGCAACGAGCGACAGGATCACGGTTTCCTTGCGCCCATCACGATTCACAGTCACGCGAACGTCCCACTGGGCGCGGCCTTGCTCGCGGTCGAATGCCTCGAAGCCGAGAGCTGAACACTCTGTCTTGCCGAGCATATTCATCATCGCGGCAAGCATTTCCATGACCGTTGTCTTCCCCCGGCCATTCTTGGAAATCATCAGGTATGCATTGCACGGCTCGTCATTGGCGTCGGTAAAATCGAATTCCTCCATTCGTTCCTGAAAGGGGCCAACCCGGTCCACTGTGAGGAGCAGGGAAGAAAATTCCTCGATCAGTATGTTCATCATTGGTTAGCCCTCCTTGTGTAAGCGTCGCAGGAAGCTTGTTACATCATCCGGCCGGATGTTGAATCCATGCGCGCGCACTAACTTCTCGCCCAGCCATTTCACCAACATGTCGCCCTTGCCGAGCAGTTTCTCGGCGCCCCCTTCATCGAGGACGATGCGCGAATCGGTGGCCTTCTGCACAGTCAGGGCGATGCGTGAGGGAATGTTTGCTCGTAGCAGGCCGCTGAATGTAGCTGCATCCGGGCGTTGGGTGGCAAGCACTAGATGGATACCGGCGGCGCGGGCTTTCTGGGCAAGACGAACCAAGGGGTCTTCCGCATCTGGTGCCTGAGCGATCAGGTCGGCGAGTTCCTCTACCACGACGACAATCCGGTGCGGGGCTGACTCACCCAAATCCCTCCATTCCCTTGCACCACGCGTAGCCAATAGCTTCTCCCGCGACTCCATCTCCTTCACCAGGCTTTTCAGAGAACGGGTCGCCTCCACGCCGTCGGTAACGATGGGTGCCAGCAGGTGTGGCGAACTCTGATATGGAGTGAACTCGACTCGCTTGGGGTCAATAAGCAGCAACCGTAACAACGCTGGGCTGCGCGTAGTTAGAAGTGACAGAAGCAAGGCATGCAGGCAAACGCTCTTGCCGCTGCCAGTGGTGCCGGCAACCAAGACGTGGGGTGCATCGACAAGATCGCGCGTAACCGGCTCACCTTCGATATCGACGCCCAGCAACAGTGGCAGCCCCGCTGCGGGCGCGGCCCAACTGCCGAACAATTCCGTGCCCACGTTCTTCCACTCCTGCGGAGGGCGGGGAACATCCAGCCAGACTGTCTTCGGTTCCCCCGCTGGTGCAAGGAATACTCCCGCATCCTTAAGGCCAAGGGTGAAGGCCAGATCATCTAGTTTTCGTTCCAGCCGGCCATAATCTTCGGCATCGGCAAGGCGTATCGTGTGACGCGTGACGCGGGGGCCTTCGCGGCTTTCGGTAATCTCCGCAGTCAACCCAAACTCTTCAAGGGCCTGAGCCAAGCCCTTGGCACTGTCAAGACTGCTCGCTTCCTGGGTTTCTCCATGTGCGCTGAAGAATTCCTGGTAGAGGAATTCGTGAAAGTCGTGGGATTCCCTCCACGAAGTCTGAATTTCCCGCAGACCGCGACGAATGTGCCGTTGCAACAGCCGCGTGAATAGCGACTCGTTCTCGTCGCCGAACAAATCCTGCTGGTGGTAGACCGAAAGCAAGGCACGGAAGGCGCCCACAAAACCCTCTGGTTCCTTTTGGCTGTGTCCGGTAAGTACCTCGAGCGTATATTCCTTACCTTTCCCACCTTCCAGATTGTCGAAATCTTCAGCAGGTGGGTTCAACTGTTTGATGGAAAGCGCCAAAGCCACGCGCAACACGGTCCATTTATCACCTGCAGCCCTAAATCCCGTTCGCAGTACCAAGGCAATAGTGTCCTCGTCGCTTTGGGAGGTATACACCTTGGCCATCAGTAATACCCTCCAAGCTCGACACTGGTCTGATCGCCTTCCGGATTAATCAGTCGGTATTCCCGATACACATGGGACTTGAGTAAGGCATGTTTTTCGCGATCCAGTTCGGAATCGGTGGGCAGCACAATCACCTGCGGCCCCGCCTTGGGGTAGTAGCAGGTAATGAGATTTTCCTGGTGCTGTCGGTCGATACGAGCTAACGGCGTATCCACCACCACTGGAGCCTCCTTGCCGGATACGTCTTTTAATCCCCATAGCAAAGCCAGGGCAACTAATTGCTTCATACCAGCCGAAAGATTTCCCATTCCGACTGGCTGGCCATTGGCATCAAAGTAATGCAAGGAAAAATCATCGTTGACCTGAATATGCCGAATCAGGGTGTGAGAAGTCATCAGTTCGATGAATCGACTGTTGATGGCGGCTTCGATATCGCTGCGCCGCCGTGCCTTCAGCAGGCTGCGGTATGAAGCCAGGGCGTGTTGGAGCCGTTGGCCGATGCCCAGCTTGCCTCGTGCCGCATTTGCACCCACCAATTTTCGTTCTTCGGCCCGGCAAGTGTCGCGCCTAGCCCCCAACTCGCGATTGAAATTGCGTTCCTGTTCGGCAAGTCCGCCAAGATGTCGATGTAGTTCCTCAATCCTGATGTTCAGAGTATCGCGTTCAGTGATTCGCTCTTCAAACAATTGCCGTTCTTGGGGGGCGAGATTGGAGACATCGTTAAGCTTTCGCTCGATCTCGGCAAGGTCGGACTTGATGCGACGAATATCCGCCAGATCGCTTGCCCAACGGGCGCGTTTGCGTTCGTCATGGGAGTACTCGTCCGCCACCCTGAGCAAGGCCTCGGCACGAAGGGGGCTCAAATGGAACAAGCCAGAAGTCATGTCTTCCGCATCGGGGCGGTAGCTGTCCATGACGCGGGCCAACTTGCGTCGCAGGAACTCTTCCTGATCCTGCGTCAACGGCGGTACCGGTAGCGGCGGGTCGTCGAACAGTCGTTCCGGCAAGGCATTAAAGACTCTACCCAATTCGTCTTTGAGGCGTCGGTTGGGATGGGCGGCGATCTTTTCTAGCTCATGTGCTACTTCGCCCATAAGCAATGGATGCAAAACCAGCGGCGCATCTCTGGTGAAGGACTCGAAAAAGGTGAGAGTTCTTTCTTCCAGGCGCGCCGCGAAACCTTCCCGTTTTGTAGCCAGTTGCGCTTCTTCGCTCTGTAAAGCGAACTGGCGCCGTGCCTGGAGGGCAGTGTCCAGCCGTTTGACGGCATACTCGGCCTCGGCGATTTCATCTTCCACGCTCTTGCGATCGGCATCTAGTCCCGCAAGCTTCTCTTCGAAAGCCTGGATTTCATGATGCAAGGAGTTGATTTTATGCTGGCTAGCGTCGTTGGAATCTTTCCGCCAAGCGGTCAAATTACGGCCGAGATACTCGTCGATGACGTCTATGTCGGCGAGATCCAGCAATTGCTCTATTTTCTCTAACTGGCCATCACGGTTAGCCTCGGCAAGTTGTTGTACTCTCTCACCGTCATAGATGAAAAAAGGCATCACGGCCTCGGGTAACCGCTCTTGGATAAATGCACGGGCTTCGCCCTCGATATCGCCATCCTGATCTTCAAGGGGGTCGCCAAAACTAGGCGTAACGCGTAGGGTTTCTCCAGCATTACCTTTCTCTAACTGCCAGATGCGTTCGACAGTTACTGTACCGGCGGCTTCACGCCAGACAAGCGAAACGCCAAACCTCTTCTCACCGGCAGCACGCGCGTGGCGGTTAAAAATGCCGACCCACTCGTCGCCCATACCTAGCAGGTAATGGTCACGCTTAATGTTTCGGCCGATATGAACGGTGCCGCGCAATTCCTCTGATACACCCGTAAATAGCAGCTTTAGGCTGTTCAGAAAGCTCGTCTTGCCGTAGCCGTTACGGCCCCAAATAAGGAGTATGTTGCGCCCATCGTCGGATGGACGAAGATCGAAATCCCAAGTGCCGCAATACGAAAACAGGTTGTGGATACTGAACCGCTCGAGAATCATGTTTGCGCCATTTGCTCCGCTTGCTGCGCAGCCTTGTTCACCAAGTCACTGACCGCACGTTCAAATCCCTTTTTTGCTCCCCACTTGTCCAGAGACGGAAAATCACGGCGGCGGATTTCCAGCAACTCCCGCATCAAGTCGGGGTTTAAACCAGACTCGACGGCGGCTTGTTCCAGCAACTCGTCTTCAGGATGAGTAGTTTCTTGTGGGCTTCCCGACATGGCGATATCCCTCCCGTACTTTATGGCGATGTTGCGCGCCAAATGTCCTTGGAAATCGAACTCCCTCGACCATTCATGCTGAATGTATACTAATTCCGCCTCGCTGACGAGGGGAAGCCCGACTTTCTTCTCCAATGCCAGCAGGGCTTCGAGGATTTCCTGTCGCGCGATAGGAAGGAATGGGCCCGGTCCAGCATTCCCGTTTCGTTTCACTTCGCTTCGATAGCCGGGCTTGTCGCGCAGCTCGATCAACCAATCGCGAAAATCGACTAATGGCTGCAGGTGCTCTTCGCCAGAGCGGATGAAACCTTGCAACGACTTGTCTTCTTTGACCACTGTACAGGTCCAGCAACCAAAACGACTGCCACCACAGGATGGTGTATTGAGATCGAAGATAACGGGGCACTCACCACCGCTTGCTTGGCGATAAAGAGAAAACAGGAAGCTATGGTTGCCTCCCCACGGACAGGGATTATCCGACAAGTACTCCCATACATCGTCGGTGGTCCAGTTCGCAATGGGCGTGGCCACCAAAGCATTGGGAATTTCGTGATGGGGGTTTAGTCCTCGGCTGTTGATTTCGCGCGCCTGCATGGTACGGCCACGCTGCGAACTCTCGGAGATTCGCGTTCCCAACAGCAGGATAACGCTGCCGTGGTTGATTGTAATGTCCTCAATTGCACGGCGCGACGGCTTAATCTTCATGTTGCTGGTACACCAGCGAAACCAGCGTGAGGGTGGTGGGTAACCTTTCCCGATGAGCTTGCCCCAGTAGCTCTCTGCTGGGGTCGGGCGGACAAGGATTGTTGAAATTGGCAGGCGCAGTTTTGTCGCTGATCGCTGGACGCTATCTATTGCCGCAGTGACGTATTCCGCAACGTTGGGGGCTTCAACCTGTGTATCGGACGATATAACGAAAATTGGTTTTGTCGCCCGCTTGCCAAGGCCAAGCAGCATATTGAAGACAAGCTGCAGAACTACCGTGGAATCCTTTCCGCCAGAAAAGGCAACTACCCAAGGACGGCTATCAGCAAGATATTGCGATTCCAAAGATGCTTGCACCAACTCGATCATTGATTGCATCGAAGAAGGTCTGACTGCCAATTGCTCTGAACTCATAGGGTATCCGCCGAAGGGATCATGAACGGAATGGAGTCGAGAGTACCGACTCCATCCAGGTTTGGCAATTCTCTAGTAGCGGTACTGGTCGGCCTTGTAGGGCCCGTTCTTGGGCACGCCGATGTAGGCCGCCTGCTGGTCGGTCAGTTCCGACAGTTGCGCATTCAGCTTCTTCAACTGCAGGCGCGCCACTTTTTCGTCGAGGTGCTTGGGCAGGGTGTAGACGCCCACCGGGTAGTCGGCATTGCGCGTGAACAGCTCGATCTGGGCAATGGTCTGGTTGGCGAAGGACGACGACATCACATAGCTCGGGTGTCCCGTACCGCAGCCCAGATTCACCAGGCGGCCCTTGGCCAGCAGGATGATGCGCTTGCCGTCCGGGAAAATCACGTGGTCGACCTGCGGCTTGATCTCTTCCCACTGATACTTCTCGAGCGAGGCGACGTTGATCTCGGAATCGAAATGGCCGATGTTGCAGACGATGGCCTGGTCCTTCATCTTCGCCATGTGCTCGTGGTCGATGACGTGCACGTTGCCGGTGCAGGTGACGAAAATGTCGGCCTTGTCGCAGGCGTAGTCCATGGTGACCACGCGGTAGCCCTCCATCGCCGCCTGCAGCGCGCAGATCGGATCGATCTCGGTGACCCAGACCTGGGCCGACAGCGCGCGCATGGCCTGGGCCGAGCCCTTGCCGACGTCGCCGTAACCGGCGATCAGCGCCACCTTGCCGGCGATCATGACGTCAGTGGCGCGCTTGATGCCATCCACCAGCGATTCGCGACAGCCGTAGAGGTTGTCGAACTTCGACTTGGTGACCGAGTCGTTGACGTTGATCGCGGGAATCTTCAGCTCGCCGCGCTCGTGCATCTGGTACAGGCGATGCACGCCGGTGGTGGTTTCTTCAGTGACGCCCTTGATCTGCGCCAGACGGGTCGAATACCAGGTCTTGTCGACTGCCAGCTTGGCCTTGATGGCGGCGAACAGCACGGTCGCTTCCTCGCTGTCCGGCTTGTCCAGTACCGAGATGTCCTTCTCGGCGCGGCTGCCCAGATGCAGCAGCAGCGTCGCGTCGCCGCCGTCGTCGAGAATCATGTTCGAGTAGCCGTTGTCGGGCCATTCGAAAATGCGGTGGGTGTAATCCCAGTAGTCGACGAGAGTTTCGCCCTTGACGGCGAACACGGCCACGCCGTCGGCGGCGATGGCGGCAGCCGCGTGATCCTGGGTCGAGAAGATGTTGCACGAAGCCCAGCGCACTTCGGCGCCGAGCGCGGTCAGCGTCTCGATCAGCACCGCGGTCTGGATCGTCATGTGCAGGCTGCCGGTGATGCGCGCGCCCTTGAGCGGCTGGGCCTTGGCGAATTCCTCGCGGATGGCCATGAGGCCGGGCATCTCGGTTTCGGCGATGCGGATTTCCTTGCGGCCCCAGGCGGCAAGGCCGAGGTCGGCAATTACGTAATCTTTTTTGTCAGTCACGGCGTTCATGAGGGCTCCTTGAACTGTGACCGGGAGGGAGGCGAACTCACCCTGCCCGGTACGGGTTAGGTGAGCGCAGTTTGAAAATGGTCCGAGCCTGGGGGGTAAGTGTGGGAACTACCCTTGCAGCGCTCCTCGGAAGGGAGACGATTATATCGTTTTTGGTTTCGGCCGCTACGCTTAACGTCGATAAGTCCAACGTTAGCCTTCACTGAAACCGCGTTTTCGGCAATTGCGTTGCGCACTGCCGCAAATCCATCTATAATCGCCTTTCTCTGACGCGGGGTGGAGCAGTCTGGCAGCTCGTCGGGCTCATAACCCGAAGGTCGCAGGTTCAAATCCTGCCCCCGCAACCAATAAAGACAAGGGCTTACAAGCGAATGCTTGTAAGCCCTTTGTCCTTTGGCCGGTCGTGCAATTCAGCTGACTGAGGTCATTTTGACGCGTTTACGACGGTAATCTGGTCATTGAGCGTCCAGTAATCGTAAAGGTAGCCGATGCCCGCAAGGCCGAGCGTACAAAGGTACAGAAGGCCGGTGACCCACTTGCCTATGTACATCCGATGAACCCCGAAAAAACCCAGGAAGGTCAGCAGAATCCAGGCGACGGAGTAGTTCACTCTGCCCGACTGAAATCTGAGATCGGCCTGACGGTCCATGGCCGGGATCAGGAATAGGTCTATCAGCCACCCGATGCCCAACAGGCCCAGGGTGAAGAACCAGATAGTTCCAGTCACCGGCTTTCCGTAATAGAAGCGGTGGGCGCCGGTGAACCCGAACAGCCAGAGGATGTAACCGACGGTCTTTGAGTGGGTATCGCTTGCCTGTGTCATTGCCTGGCTCCTGGTTTGGCCGATATTCAGCCTAGTACGCAGACATGTTGAAACCGATGGATGCAGGAGCGAGCTTGCTCGCGACAACGGCTTATCGCGAGCAAGCTCGCTCCTACAGGGAATGCGCCTTTTCCTTGTTGACTGACTGCTAGGTCAAAGTTGTTTCACTGCCTGTCATGGAGAACGAGAATTTTTTGCGGAACCGGTTTACATCCCGGCGCCGACATCCCCGATTGCCGGCGGTGCCCACTCCAACAGTTCAGCCAGCCTGTGAACGATCCAGGCGGACTCCTTTTCGTTGAAGTTCGACACATCGGCCATCAAGCCCCGGTGGCAGCGCATCAGGACTTCCTGTGCAGCGAAGTTCTCCTTGAATGCGATCGTCCGGGCATGCTCGGTCAGCATGCAGGCCATGTCCTCGCACCGTTCATAGCGGTCCAGTATGACTTCATGAGACGCGTTTGGCCGGGTGTGTCCGGGGGCGACATGCATGAGCATGAACGACTGCGGGATGTCGATCTGATTATCGAAGGGCATATGGGCTCAGGATGCGATCGACTCGGCTTTGTTCATGGGACTTCCTCGGGACAAATTTCGCGATCCGACTTTTATCTTCGCCAGCGTTTGGCTTATGCATACTCGAAGCTGAGCGCGTCTCCAGTCAGTTCCCGTTGCCAGACCACCAGTTTCGGCGGCTGGATGAACAGGCCCCACGTCTGCTCCCAATCCCGAAAAGGCGCTGCAACAGCCCTGAATACGGCCGGCGTAAGGATCGCCAGGCAGCGGCCATCGGGGCGGTTTCGGGCCGATTCCGAGCGCAGCACCTCGATGTTTTCATGCCTTGCGCGGGCAGCGAGTTCCTGGGTTTTACCGTAATCGGACGGATGGATCCAGGTTTTTCGCTGCGTCCTGAAGGGTGGCAACGTCAGATCCAGGTGTAACTGCGTCGCGCCATGGAATTCGAACAGCGTCATCTGTATCGAGGCAGATTGGCTGGCCAAGGCTTCGCTGTCCAGCCAGAAACGCAGGCGCCAGTATCCGGCTTCGGCGCAGGCGGTCTTGATGTCTTCGGCGCCGTAGAACACCGCGGGATCGAAGCGCCCCCGAAATCGCGATCCGGAAGGCGGCGGCGGTAGATAGCGAAAGGGCGTGCTGAGTAGAAAGTGCAGACCCTTCGCTGCTTTCGGCAATGGCGGCTTGGCGTCTTCGAGAATGTTTTCGAGGATGCCCTGGTCGATCACATTGCCCATCGTCAGGGCGATGGTGGCGTTCTTGTGCTGCGCTTCGACCGCGCGCCAGCCCGAGCCCTGCCAGGGGCGAGCCTCAGGCAGGAGCGCGATGGGCATCAACGTAATCGCAGGCGTGAACCAGGCCGCGCGCGTTCTGGATCACCGCGAACGGGATTTCGTTGCCGAACGCGAGGTTGCGCGATTTCAGCCAGGCCTTCGCCAATTGATCGTTGCTGCCGACGATCGAATACAGGCCGCGATACAGGCGAACGAGGAGGGCGGCCAACTCCCATTCCTTCGTGCGTTCGCGAACCGTGAATTCGCCCCGCATCAAGCGGGACGCGGAAGGCTGGCTGATGCCGATTATGGTCCCGAGATCGGTGGCGCTGATATCCAGATGCCGTGCGACTTCCGCAACCGCGGTAGTAAGGATCCGCGCTCGATCTTCGACTTTGGCGGCGATGGCCTGCGGCATGGTTCTTTCTCCTTTACCGACGTTTTATATTCTATTGAATGCCAATATATAAATATAGTCAATAGAATGGCCGTAGGGCAAGCCAATGAACCGAATCCCGCGAATCGGCAATACACATGCTGCGAAGTCCGGCCGCAAATCGCTGTAAATCGCCGAGCCAGCCAGCCGGTCAGTCGGCCATCATTCGCGAGAATTCCCCGCTGTCGATCAGCCGCTGCAATTCGCTGGCGCCACCGACCAGAACGCCTTTGACGAACACCATGGGGAAGGTGGGCCAGCCGGTCCACATCTTGAGGGCGTTGCGGCGTCTCCACTGGCCGAGATAGCTTCCGTACTCAAGGTATTTGTACGGCGTTCCCAGCGCGTCCAGCGCCTTGCACGCCTTTCGCGGGAAAGGATTTTGCGCCATGCCGACGACCACGACCTTGCTTCCGGCGACGGCTGCCTGCACTTCGCCCACGATGTCGGCATGCTTGTCCGCGATGGACCGGCGGATGGCGGGATGAATATGGTCTTCGTCCAGAACGCTTCGACTCATGTCGGACTCCTTGGTCTTGTTGCTACGATTACAGGTCATTGCACTCACATTATCGCCGCTGCGCCGTCCCGCCAGCGCCAACTATCGGCCGTCATCGTCCCGAGCCGGATTCCGGGTGGCCGCTTTGGTCTGTTGCTCAGGGAAGGCCGGCTCGCGCAAGCCGCCTGTCTTGCTGATTCGCAAGCTCGCGGCTTCTGGTGGAATTCCATGTGCAAGCTATACTTCATATCGAAGATTCGCTAATTTTGGATGGGAGGTTATTGTGAAAACCACGAAGAATTTGGTATTGACGGCGCTGCTGGCCGGGTTGCTGGCGAGTGCGCAAAGCATGGCCGCGGAGCCGGAGCGCAAGACCGTGTCGATCAATGATCGCGTGCCAACGCCGCAGCAGGTTGCAGATGCGCTTTTCCCCAAGGAAATCGAAGCCTTGAAGAAGGAATGCGCGCAGGCCGAGAAGGCCGGCATGCGTTGCCAGAGCCGGATTCCGAAGTCATCTCTGGATTCCGTGCTGGTTACTTTCCCGCGTGGCTCGGCGAGCCTGAGCGGCGAAGCACAGGAATTTCTCTCGGCGGTTGGACAGGCCCTGAAGAGCCGGGAGTTGATGTGGACTTCGATGCGTATCGAGGGGCATACCGACGTCACGGGCAGTCCGGCGGTCAACCAGCGCTTGTCGAAGGAACGCGCGGACGTCGTCAAGAGTTATCTGGTCAAGAATTTCGGGCTGAAAAACATAGAAACCGTCGGCCGTTCGAGCGAGCAACTGAAGGACCCGGCGGATCCGGAAAGCGCGTTGAATCGCCGCATAGAGTTTGTTCCCGAGTGGTAGTCGAGGCCGCTTGAGCGGCGCCCTTTTCGGCTAAAGCCCCGGCCTGCGGACAGCGCGTAGGCTGGCGGCCGCAGGGGCCGCGATGGCTGTCCGTATTTCATCCATGAGGCGCGACTTTTCGGCGCCGAGGGTGCCTTTGAGCACCAGGCGGTTGGAGACGTGGTCGCTGCGGAATACGGTGCGCCTGAGTTCCAGTGCCGATATGAAGGTTTCCATTTCGACGAACAACTCGCGTTGATCGCAAGCTTGCCAGTCCGCAAATCCGGCACGGAAGCGGTCATCGCCCTGCGGAAAACTCACCACCAGCGTTGCCAGGAATTCCGGCTGCGTCGCATTGGCCAGGCGCGCCGAATTTTCCGCATGTTGCCGCGACAGCGCTTTGCCGCCGAGGCCGTTGAGAATCATTACCGAACGCCTGATGCCGGCCTGCTGCAGCTTGTCGAGCGCTTCGCAGGTGCTGGCGAAGCTTTCGCCCTTGTGCACTTTCGCCAGCACCTCGTCATCGCCCGATTCGGCGCCGACGTAGGCGATGCTGAGGCCGGCGGCGGCCAGTTCGCTGAGTTCCTCCACCGATTTCCGGCGCAAGTTGCGCGGCAGGCAGTAACTGGACACGCGGCGCACCGCCGGCAAATGCTCGCGGATAGCATCGAGGATTTCGAGCAGGCGTCGGGTCGGCAGCACCAGCGCATCGCCGTCGGCGAGGAACACGCGGCGGATTTCGTTGCCGAAACGCTCGCCGCAGCGGCGCAGGGTCTCCAGGGTTTCCGTGGCATCGCGGGCGCGGAATTTCTTCTGCGGCGCCGTATACATTTCGCAGAACGTACACTGGTTCCACGAGCAGCCGTCGGTGACCGGCAGGATCAGCGATTCGGCCTCGCTGGGCGGACGGAACACGGGATCGACATAGCGGATCGGGAAGCCGGGATTCATGTTGCCGGTGATGTTACGGGCGTTTGGTCCGCGACGGTATCCCCTCGTGGGATTTCGAGGCTGGCGCAGGCTATGATTCTCCGCTCCCCCGAAAACTTGATTCCTGCCCCATGTCCTTTCCCACCCTGGCCTTTGTCGACCTCGAAACTACCGGTGCCACGGCGACGGCCGATCGCATCACCGAAATCGGCATCGTCGAGGTCGACGCGGAGGGGGTGCGCGAGTGGTCCTGCCTGGTCAATCCGGGTACCCCGATTTCAGGCTTCATCGAGCGCCTGACCGGCATTTCCAACGCCATGGTGGCCAAAGCACCGCCGTTCGAGGAGGTCGCCGCCGAAGTCAGGGCGCGTCTCGACGGGCGGCTTTTCATTGCCCACAACGCGCGCTTCGACTACGGCTTCCTGAAAAACGAGTTCAAGCGCGCCGGCCACGATTTCCGCGCCACGGTGCTGTGCACCGTCAAGCTCTCGCGCAAGCTGTTTCCCCAGCATGCCAGGCACAACCTGGACAGCCTGATCGAACGCCACGACCTGACCGTCAGCAGCCGGCACCGGGCCCTGGGCGACGCGCGCCTGATCCACCAGTTCTGGAACCGGGTGCAGGCCGAGATCGCGCCGGAACTGCTCGACGAAACCGTCAGGAAGCTGACCGCACGCCCGAGCCTGCCGGCGAACCTGGATCCGGCCGCGATCGACGATCTGCCGGACGGTGCCGGCGTCTACCTGTTCTACGGCGAGAACGATCTGCCCTTGTATGTCGGCAAGAGCAAGGAATTGAAGAAGCGTGTGCTGTCCCACTTTGCCGCCGATCATGCGGCGGCCAGGGAAATGAACCTGGCGCAGCAGGTGCGGCGCATCGAGTGCATCGAAACCGGCGGCGAGATCGGTGCGCTGCTCAAGGAGGCGGCACTGATCAAGCAATTGCAGCCGATTCACAACCGGACCCTGCGGCGCAACGATGACCTGTGTTTCTGGCAGCTCGTGGAAGAGCGCGCGGGCGAGTGGCGTCCGCAGTTGTTGCCGGCAAGCGAGCTTGGCTGCCGGCAGCAGGAACAGCTGTTCGGGCCGTTCAAGAGCGCCAGGGAGGCGAAGCGCACGCTGACCGAGCTGGCGAAGGAGCATCGACTTTGCCACGCGCTGCTCGGGCTGGAGAAAGTCAAACCCGGCAAGCCGTGTTTTGCCCACCAGTTGCAGCAATGCAAGGGTGCCTGCGTCGGCAGGGAGCCGGTGTCCTTCCACAGTGCGCGCCTGATGGCGGCGCTCGGCCGCCAGCGCCTGGAGCCTTGGCCCTTCGCCGGTCCGGCATGGCTGCGCGAAGGCGACGAACTGCATCTGATCGACCACTGGCGCCACCTTGGCACGGCGCACAGCGAAGCTGATCTATATGCGCTGCTGGAGACCGCGCCGCCGGCTTTCGATCGGGACAGCTACCGCATTCTGCTGAAGGCGCTCGATCGCATGACGCCGCTGGCGGCAAGCCTTGCCAACGAGGCTGCAGAGGCCAACTGAAGCCGGTCCTCAGTGCGTTGCCGCCGGCGGGTTGCCGCGCCGCCGCGCCAGCCGTTCCTTGATCTCGGCCATGGCCACGGCGGCGGCTTTTTCCCCTTCGAGTACTGCGCGATGACGGCCGGCGAAATCGGTGGCCGGCAGTTCGGCGGTGATCGGGCGGATCACGATATCGGCTTCCGTCGTTTCGTAGCGGCTGATTGATTGGCCCATGATGGCAAAGGTTTGCAGCAGTACCTCGACCGTGCTCGAAGTGCGCGCGTCGCGCGGCTTGACCGAGATATCCACGGCGATCACGAAGTCGGCGCCGAGACTGCGCGCGGCGCGGACCGGGATCGGGCTGACCAGGCCGCCATCGACATAATCGCGGCCGTTGATGCTGACCGGCTGGAACACGCCGGGCACGGCGGACGAGGCGCGTACCGCCATCCCGGTGTTGCCGCTGCGAAAAAGCACGGATTCGCCGCTCTTGAGGTCCGTGGCAACCACGGCAAAGCTGCGCGGCAGCTTCTCCAGCGGCCGGTTCGCGACCGCGCGATTGACGAAATTCTGCAAGGCTTCGCCCTTGAACACGCCGCGATCCGGCAGCGACCAGTCGCCGATCTGGGCCGCGTCCATGTCCAGCGCGATCTTCTGCAATTCGAATCCGGACAGTCCGGAGGCATACAGCGCGCCAACCACCGCGCCGGCGCTGGTGCCGACCACGAAGTCGGGCACGATGCCCTGCGCTTCGAGTGCCTTGATGACACCAATGTGGGCAAAACCGCGCGCCGCGCCGCCGCCCAACGCCAGACCTATCTTGACCGGCGTCGGCGCCGGTGCGGGTGGCGGTGCTGGCTTTTCTCCCAACAGGGTGCAGCCGGACAGTAGGGTGACGGCAAGGAAGGCGAACAGGAGGCGGTGCGAGGCACGCATGACTTCAGAAGGGCCGCGACGTGGCAAGCGTCGGCCGCAAGGGCAGTGGAATTCGGCAAAAGCACCGGGCACGGGGCGCCACCCTGGCGTCCGTGATGCCCGGCCGAGGGCTTTAGCTCGACGCGCCGGGCTTTCTGCCGGGGCTCTTGGGCGGAATGTAGCCCGCCACGCGGCAAAGTACCGCCTCGACTTTCTCGCCATTGTTGAAGCGAGTCACGCTGCATTTCGAGATCTCGCCGCGCGCCGACAGGTCCGAAATCGAGCGGCGCACCTTGGCCAGGGAGAGCCCCGTCGCGGCAGCGATTTCGGAATCGAAGCGCTGGCCGTTAGCTTTCAGGTATTGCATGATTTCTTGCATATCAAGTGCTCCGCGTAAAGGTGAAGCTGGTGGGCCCAGCGAGACTCGAACTCGCAACCAAAGGATTATGAGTCCTCTGCTCTAACCATTGAGCTACAGGCCCGTCGTGAAACTGCAACGGCTCGCGTTGCATGAGCCGCCGGTATTGCGCAATCAGGTTTCGGAATCGAGGAAGCTGCGCAGCTTTTCGGAACGGGTCGGGTGACGCAGCTTGCGCAGGGCCTTGGCTTCGATCTGGCGTATGCGTTCGCGGGTGACGTCGAACTGTTTGCCGACTTCTTCCAGCGTGTGATCGGTGTTCATCTCGATGCCGAAACGCATGCGCAGCACTTTGGCTTCGCGTGGCGTGAGGCTGTCCAGCACCTCCTTGGTCACTTCGCGCAAGGACGCAAACAGCGCCGCATCGCCCGGCGACAGTGTCGCCTGGTCTTCGATGAAGTCGCCGAGATGGGAATCGTCGTCGTCGCCGATCGGCGTTTCCATGGAAATCGGTTCCTTGGAGATCTTGAGGATCTTGCGAATCTTCTCCTCGGGCATTTCCATTTTCACCGCCAGCGTCGCCGGATCCGGTTCGAGACCGGTTTCCTGCAGGATCTGGCGGCTGATGCGGTTCATCTTGTTGATGGTCTCGATCATGTGCACCGGGATGCGGATGGTGCGCGCCTGGTCGGCGATCGAGCGCGTGATGGCCTGACGGATCCACCACGTCGCGTAGGTCGAGAACTTGTAGCCGCGGCGGTATTCGAACTTGTCCACCGCCTTCATCAGGCCGATGTTGCCTTCCTGGATCAGGTCGAGGAACTGCAGGCCGCGGTTGGTGTACTTCTTGGCGATCGAGATCACCAGGCGCAGGTTGGCCTCGGTCATCTCGCGCTTGGCGCGGCGCGCCTTGGCTTCGCCGGTGGACATCTGCTTGTTGATGTCCTTGAGTTCCTTGAGCGGGATGCCGATGCGGGTCTGCAGGTCGATCAGGCGCTGCTGCTCTTCGAGAATGTTCGGCGCCGCACGCATCAGTTGCGCGCAATAGGGCTTGCCCGACTGCACTTCGTGCTTGAGCCATTCCATGTCGGTCTCGTGACCGGGGAAGGTTTTGATGAAATGCGGGCGCGGCATGTGCGCCTTGTCCACGCAGAGATGCAGAATCTTGCGTTCGTGGCTGCGCACCGCCTCGACCATGCCGCGTACCGAGTCGCACAGGCGCTCGATTGACTTGGCGGTGAAGCGGATATTCATCAGTTCATCGGAAATCTGTTTTTGCAGGCGCAGATAGCTCTTGTCCTGCGAGCCCTTCTTGGCCAGCGTCGGCTGCAGCTTGGCGAACAGGGCGTGGATGATGGAGAAGCGCTCGAGGGCATCCTGCTTGAGTTGCAGCAGCGAGGCGGAGATCCGGGCGCTGCCGTCGTCTTCGTCGTCCTCGTTGTCTTCCTCGACTTCCATTTCCTCGTCTTCGGCGAGCGCCTCGATGTCCTCGTCGCTGGCGTTGGGATCGATCAGGCCATCGACCAGTTCGTCGATGCGCATTTCGTCGCGCGCCACCTTGCCGGCGGTTTCCAGCATTTCGGCGATGGTCGTCGGGCAGGCGGAAATCGCCATGATCATGTGCTTCAAGCCGTCCTCGATACGCTTGGCGATTTCGATTTCGCCTTCGCGCGTAAGGAGTTCGACCGAGCCCATTTCGCGCATGTACATGCGCACCGGGTCGGTGGTCCGGCCGAATTCGGAATCGACCGTGGACAGCGCCTGTTCGGCTTCTTCTTCGACTGCTTCGGCATCGACCGGGGCGGGTGCGGATTCGTTGAGCAGCAGGTCATCGACGGCAGGCGCTTCGTCGAAGACCTGGATCGCCATGTCGTTGAAGGTGGAGATGATCGATTCGATCTGCTCCGCATCCACCAGGTCGTCGGGCAGATGGTCGTTGATTTCGGCGTAGGTCAGGTAGCCGCGTTCCTTGCCCAGGGCGATCAGGTTCTTCAGGCGGGTGCGCTTGGTGTCCAGATCGATCGGGGTGGCCTCGGGAGCGACGAGCTTTTCCTTGCTCTTGCGCCCACGCGACTCGGCGATGGCCTTGGCCACGGATTTTGCGGCGACCGGCTGCACTGCGGGTTTCGCCGGCACGACGGTCTCGACAGGCGGCGACACGGGTTTCGCCGGCTTGGCGGCAGCGTGGGATTTGTCTGCAGCGGCTTTGACGCTTGCCTTGGCCGGTTTGGCCTTGGCGGCGGTGGTTTTGGCGGCTGCCTTGGCAGGGGCGGCCTTGGCGGCGGCAGGCTTCTTGACCGGCACAGGTTTTTTCGGCGCGGGTTTCTTCGCGACCGGCTTGGCGGCGGCCTTCGACTTGCTCTGCTTGGCGATTTCCTTCGACATGACTATCCTCAGCTGGAGCACGATTGCGGCGCGGTGCCGCCGGCCATGGAAACGCCGCGACGTGCGCGGAAAGGTCGGCTCAGCGCGCCGTGAAAGCGCTGGAGAACCATTAAGTATATCAGATCGGACCCCCTTCCGTCTAGGACGCGCTGGGGCGCTTCTTTGCCAGCAGTTCGGTGAGGCGTTTCCGGTCGTCGGGGCTCAGGCCCTGCCGCGCTCGTGCCGTGAGCTGTTCGATCTCGGCGGTGAGGGCGGTATGGCGCAGGCGGGTGATGGAATCATTGAACATGGCTTCGAGAGCCCCGAGATCGACTTCTTCCACCATGTTTGCCGCAATGCCGGCGATCAGGGCCTCATGGGGCGTGCCGCGGAAAAATTCCAGCAACAGGCCGAAACCGCCGGCCGGCAGCTCGCCGTGTTCGATGGCGTCGGCAATCGCAATCAGCGCCTCGCTCTCCACGCGTTCGCGGTCGATCAGATCCAGCGGCAGGCTGGCCGCCCACTCCGGTTTGTGCAGAAGGATTTGCAGCAGCTTGTATTCGACCGAGGAAGGCACCGGGCGCTGCTTCATCTGCGCCGGCGCGTAGCGGCTGCGGGCGAGGGGTTTCAGGCCGCATTCGGCTTCGACCTCGGCCTGCGACACCTGGGCGCGCTGGGCGATCTCCTTGGTCACCTGGACCCGCAGGATAGGCGCGGTCATTTTCTGCAATAGGGGTTTTGCTGCATGCACCAGCATGGCGCGACCTTCGGCGGTATTGGGATTGGTCCGTTTGACCAGTTCCCTCAGCAGAAATTCGCTCAGTCGGGCTGCGTTTTTGGTCTGCTGCACAAAGGCCTCGCGGCCATGTTCGCGGATGTATTCGTCCGGATCCTGGTTGCCCGGCATCTGGAGAATCTCGACGGTCTTGTTGTCGGCGAGGTGGCTCAGGCTCACTTCCATGGCGCGCCAGGCGGCGCGGTCGCCGGCTTCGTCGCGGTCGAAGCAGAACACCACGCGGTTGGCCTGTTTCAGGAGCTTCTGCACGTTGGCATCGGTGGCGGCGGTGCCCAGCGTGGCGACCACGTTCTCGACCCCGTTTTGAACCAGTCCGACCACGTCCATATAGCCCTCGACCACCAGCACCGTGCCTTCTTCCTGGATGGCCTTGCGCGCCTGGGGCAGGCCGTAGAGTTCGCGGCCCTTCTCGAACAGCGGAGTTTCCGGTGAATTCAGGTACTTGGGCTCGCCCTGGCCGATCACCCGGCCGCCGAAACCGATCACATTGCCGCGCTGGTCGAGGATGGGAAACATCACCCGGTCGCGGAAGCGGTCGTAGCGCCGGCCCTGCTCATTGACGATGACCAGGCCGCATTCGACCAGGGCCGGATCGTTGTAGTCGGAGAAAACCTGCTGCAGTCCCTGCCAGCCATCCGGCGCGTAGCCGAGGCCGAATTTCGCGGCGATTTCACCCGAAAGTCCGCGATTCTTGAGATATTCGACGGCTTTCGGCGAGGCCTTCAGCTGCTCGCGGTAGAAATGCATGGCACGCGCCATCGGTTCGGTCAGCGGCGCCTTTTTGGCCCGGATCGCCGCGTTGCGCTCTTCGTGGGGCACCTGCAGCCCGGCCGAGGAAGCCAGGTCCTCGACCGCCTCGATGAAACCGATGCCGGCGTGCTGCATCAGGAAGCCGATCGCGCTGCCATGCGCGCCGCAACCGAAGCAGTGATAGAACTGCTTGCTTGGGCTGACCGTAAAGGACGGGGTTTTCTCGGAATGGAAGGGACAGCAGGCGCTGTAATTGGCGCCGGCCTTGCGCAGCGGCACGTAGCGCTCGACCACATCGACGATGTCGATGCGGGCCAGCAGTTCCTGGACGAAGCTTTCTGGGATCACCGGGGTTTATCCCCTTATTGCGCTGCCGCCAGCTTGGCCTTGACGAGTTTGGAAACTTCGCCCATGTCGGCGCGGCCGGCCACCTGGGGTTTGACCAGGGCGATGACCTTGCCCATGTCGGCCGGCGCCTTGGCGCCCGATGCGGCGATGGCGGCGACCACGATCGCCTCGACCTCGGCGGCCGAGAGTCCCTGCGGCATGTAGTCGGCCAGCACCGATGCCTCGAACTTCTCGGCGTCGGCCAGATCCTGGCGCTTGGCAGCTTCGTACTGGGTGATCGAATCCTTGCGCTGCTTGAGCATCTTTTCGATCACCGCAATCACCGCGGCGTCGTTGATTTCGATCTTCTCGTCCACCCGCTTCTGCTTGATCGCGGCGCGCAACAGGCTCAGCGCGTCCTTGCGGGCCTTCTCGCCGGCCTTCATGGCGGTCTTCCAGTCGTCGTCGATACGGGTTTCGAGGCTCATCGGATCATCCTTTCCAGAAGCAAGAAGCACAAAAACCGCCTGGCGGCGGTTTCGGTCATCAAGCGGCAAAACGAACGCGGTTCAGGCTACAGAACCGCAATCCGGATCAATACATTTTCGGCGGCAGAAGCTGGCTGCGAATGCGCTTGTGGTGGCGCTTGACGGCAGCCGCAGCCTTGCGCTTGCGCTCGGTCGTGGGCTTTTCGTAGAACTCGCGTGCGCGCAGCTCGGTCAGCAGACCAGTCTTTTCGATGGCGCGCTTGAAGCGACGGATCGCGACTTCAAACGGCTCGTTTTCCTTGAGGCGAATACCCGGCATTGCAATTATCCTGGAGAGGCGGGAAAGGCGCGCATTCTAAACGCTTTGCCATTGATGTCAATTGTTTCTGCGCCGGGCAAGACGTAGCTCGGTGCCTGATCAGCTCAAGCCCAATGCTTTCACCAGCCGGCGTGCCGCGTCGTCGGCGCCCGTGGTCGCCGGTCGGGCGGGCGCCGGCGCCCGCCACAGGTCCTGCAGGATCTCCACGAAGTCGCCGGCCAGCAGTTGCCCGCGGGTCAGCATCGCGGCGCGCGCATTGCGGGCGAGCCAGTCCGTCAGATGGGGTGTTTCCGGCCAGTCCCCGCGCTCCAGATAGAGGACCGGAATGCCGCTGCCGGCCGCCTCGACGAAGGTGCCGTAGCCGGGTTTGGTGATCACCGCGTCGACGCTGGCCAGCAGGTCGGAAAAATCCAGCCTTGCCGCGTCGAAGGCATGCACGTCCGGGCGCTTGAGCGCCCAGGCGCCGGGCACCAGCCAGCTCAAGCCGGGCGTGTGCGGCCAGCGCTCCAGCGGCGGGCGAAACTCCATGCCGCCCATCGCCAGCAGAATCCAGCGTTGCGCCGTATCCAGCCCGAGCCGGCGCGCCACCAAGGCCCGGTCGCGCCGCCCCAGCCGGGCAATCGGCGCGATGTCCTGCCGCCCCGGCAGGCCGCTCATCGGCAGGCCCGGCGTCAGGCGCAGGAAGCAGCCCCCGGCGCCGTAGGCCGCCAGCATCTGTGCGTGGATGGCCGGCATCCAGGGCTCGTCGGCGAAATAGTGGGCGAACAAGTCCGCCCAGTTCAGCGAACACAGGCCGGCGGCCGGGATGCCGGCCTCGGCCGCCCCCGCCAGCGGCAGGTAGGCGACATTGGACAGCAGCGCATCGACCCCGCGCTGCCGCAGCCAGCCGGCTTCGGCCGTGACCCGCTGCGCCCAGTCCGCGTGGAATTCGCGATAGCGCCGGGCGCTGGCGGCGAGGTCGATATCGACGGCGTTGTGCATCACGTAGCCGAAGTCGCGCGCTTCGGCGACATGGACGAAATCCGCGGCGATGCGATGCGCGAGGCGATGCCGCGGAATCGCGCTGCGCACCGTCACGCGCAGCCCGGGGACCAGGGCGGCCAGCGCATCGATCACCGGCGCGGTCTGCGCCAGATGGCCCAGGCCGTGGGCCGAAATATCGACCAGCAGATGCACCCGGGATCAGCCCGGCAGCTTGAGGCGGCGCGCCACGCGCTTGTCGACATGGCTGCGCGCCGCGAAATCCGTCGCGCCGGCCGCTTTCGCCGCCTCGACCGCAGGGCCGTCGAAGGTCGCGGCGCAGGTGACGATGTCCACCGCGGGATGCAGCGCACGCAAGCGCGCGATTTCGTGCAGCGCATCGCGTCGGCCGAGGTCGATCACAATGCAGTCGGGCGTTTCCTTGCTGGTTCGCGGCAGCATGGCGACTCCGGCGGACGACCAGACGTGGGTCAGGCGCAGGCGGGTGGTCAGGTCGTGGCAGAGGAGCAGGATTTTCATTTTTTTCCCGGAGGCAGGATCGGCAGCGGCGTGTCGCCAGCGCCAACTCTTGGATTTTGCCATGGGCGAGAGGCTTGCCGGGACTCGCCCCGGCGGGCGAGGTACTTTCTTGCTGCGCGGCAAGAAAGTACCCAAAGAAACGCGCCCCGCCTCCCCGGCCCTGCGGGCTGCCCTCGCTGCGAAAGGCCCGCCGGGCCGGTCGCTAAACTAGCCGGCCAAAAGCGGCCGTCGTCGGACAACGCGACCGGAATTCCCCGGCGAACCTTCCTCGCTCGGCGGGTCAGAGGGGGATGAAAACCGTCGCGCATGATAGGTTGTGACGAACAAATTCGATGCCGATCCCCTAAGGCTCAAAATCGACTGATTCGATGCTGGTGGTATCTTGTCGACTGCGCAGCAAAGCGGAGGAGCGATGATTTCTGATGAAGAAGGTAAGGCAGTTCAAGAGATAGCCAAGGCTACAGGGAAATCAGTTGATGCTGCCCGAGAATTCGGTGGGTTCATTTCGAAATACATTGGAGGCCCCCTTGAGCAAGCGATTGGAATTTGGGAAGACAAACTGAAGTATCGCCGCTGGGAGAATCAGATTCGCCTTGCGGAGAATGCCAAGAACTTCCTTAACGCACGCGGGCTTGATGGACCAACGAGACTCATAGAGCTATCGATAGCTATCCCTCTACTTGAAGAGGCATCACTGGCTGACTCTGATTCGCTGCAGAATCGATGGGCCATGCTCCTGGCGAATGCTGCCGATGCAAACGGACCAGAGATTCGCCGTGCGTATGTTGGCATCCTCTCGGAAATGACCCCAATTGACGCATCGTTACTAGAAATGATTTTTGACGCGGACGCAGCGACCCCGCCTAGTCCAGAGGGAGAACGCGCAGAACTTTGGACCGGAAAACTTCCCAACAGCATTTCCGTTGCCAAGCCTGAAGATGATCAAGAGAACAAAGTTGTGCTGCCTGAATACGAGTTGTCCTTGGTAAATCTTGGGCGCCTAGGCCTTATCTGCAGTGCAGCTGCGTTTGGTGGAATGGCAAACATGAAATGGGTTTCGATAACCGCGCTTGGACGGCAATTTGTCATCGCGTGTCGTCCTCCGAAGGCGAATAGCCGACAGGTGTAGCAGCCCAGTCGGGCGCTCGGATTTTCGGATCGCGCGGACAGATGAGATGGTTTTCCTCCCCCTCTGACCCGCCGAGCGAGGAAGGTTCGCCGGGGGTAGTCCGGTCGCGTTGTCTGAGCGAAGCGAGTTTAGCGACCGGCCCGGCGAAGCTTTCGCAGCGAGGGCAGCCCGTAGGGCCGGGGAGGCGGGGCGCGTTTCTTTGGGTACTTTCTTGCCGCGCAGCAAGAAAGTACCTCGCCCGCCGGGGCGAGACCCGCCGGGGCGAGACCCGGCAAGGCATATTCGGTCAAGCTGGATATAATCATGGGGTATCCACTTAGCTCCACTTGAGCTAGAATATACTGGATGGACATCCAG
>NZ_JASJPC010000003.1:178850-209351 GCF_031426875.1 Sulfuritalea sp. | reverse complement strand
CGGACAACGCGACCAGTGGATGACGAAACGCGCTCACGATGGAGAGCCCCAACGTTAAGTGGACCCCAACAGAAAATTGCCATATCTGGAAAAACATGCCCAGATATGGCAACTCCTGTCCGGATATGGATATATTGAAATTGCCATATCTAGGTATCGGCGCGTACCACGCGACGGCTTAGTTTGAGGTCCCGGACGACGGGGACCGGGACCCGCCAGAGCTTGCGCTTGCCGTCCCAAAGGCCGCCGGCGGCCTTGACCCGGAGGCGCAGTTCGGTTTCCTCGAAGTCGATGCGAACCATGACGGGAGGCGGCAGGGGACGCAAATCCACCACCAGTTCCACCGTTGTGTAGCGGCGCTGGGTGGCCGCATCCTCGCGGTAGCGCACGCAGACCAGAGCCTCGCCGTAGCGTGCGGCGAGACGCTTGGCGCCCGGTGCGTCGGGACCAAGCTTCTTCAGCACCACCCCGCCCGGCGCGCGCTGGATCGCCCCTTGGGTAGCGGCGCGGACGATGCCTTCCGCCGCGGCGCTTGCCTGCGCGGGCGGAAGGCCCGAGGTTGCCCACTTGCTTGCCCACTTGGCTGCCATATTTCTGCCTGCCATGGTTTCCTCTGCGCTGCGCCGGCGGCCACCGCCGGCTACCCCGTCAGCATAGCCGCGTTCTATGCAGGCAGCAAGGGTTCGGCAGGAAAAAACGACGTCCGATATTGGCCAGCGAGGAGTCCGCGCGCCCCGATCGGCGTGGTGCCAGCGGCAACTCTTTCAGCGTCTCTTGATCTCGGTCCACATCCGCGACAGCGTGCGGCGCAGTTTGGGGTCGACGTCGCGCAGCGGAGCCAGGGCGCGCTGCGGACGCAACGGCCGGAAGCTTGGCATGGGCTCAATGCGTCGTCAGGTAGCAGCGCGGCAACGTCGCCCAGACACGCTGATCGGGACGCGCGTCGGTGCGAGCGGCGAGCACGATGGTGATGCGCTCGGCATCGCCGCCGCTCGCCCCGGGCAGAAAGAAGAAGCCGTGGCGGTAAGGCGGCAGCAGCCCGCGCGGTAGCTCGATGCGGCCCGTGGCGGCATCGACGCGGACCGGTCGCGGCGTGTCGCCATTGACGCTGATGCCGGCGGCGGTAAGGTCGAACCAGGCCATGACGGTATAAGCCGGCAACCCGTAGCAGCGATAGCGGCCGTGGGCGGGAGCCTGCGCGCCGGCCGCGCCGGCCAGCAACAGACCGGCGATGGCCAGGATTGCATGGGCCAGGAGTTGGCGCTTGCCAGCCCGCGAAGCGGAATTCCTGGCAGACAGAGTCCGATACGGCGTTTTCAATCGAATTTGCCGGGTACGGCGCTATCCATCCTGATTGATCGTCGCGATCAGCTCCTGCAGCACCGTCTCGGCCTTTTCGTTGGCGATCTGGCAGGTGCCGGCGTTCTCGTGGCCGCCGCCGCCGTAGTACAGCATCAGCTCGCCGATGTTGGTGTTGGAACTGCGATTGAGGATGGACTTGCCGGTGGCGAATACCGTGTTCTGCTTCTGCACGCCCCACAGGACGTGGATCGAGATGTTGATCTCCGGATACAGCGCATAGATCATGAAGCGATTGACGGCGTAGATGGTGTCTTCGTTGCGCAGGTCCAGCACCGCGAGATTGTCGTAAATCCGGGTGCAGCGCCGGATCTGTTCCCTGGCGCGGTCGGCGTGGTCGAAATACAGATCGACGCGCTCCTTGACGTCGGGCAGGGCCAGGATCTCGTCGATGCCGTGGTGCCGGCAGTAGGCGATCAGGTCCATCATCAACTGGTAGTTGCTGACGCGGAATTCGCGGAAGCGGCCGAGGCCGGTGCGCGAATCCATCAGGTAGTTGAGCAGCACCCAGTCCTTCGGGTCGAGGATTTCCTGGCGCGTGAAATTTCCCGAATCGCTCTTGTCCACGGCCAGCATCATGTCGGTGAAGGGCGCCGGGAAGCGGCTCTTGCCGCCGAAGTGCTCGAACACCACGCGCGCGGCGGAGGGCGCGTCGGGATAGATGATGTGGTTGGGGCGTTCGCCGGGATTGCGGAAGGTTTCCGAGAGGTGGTGGTCGAAGGCCAGAAACACGCCGGGCACGAAGGGCAGATTGGTGGTGATGTCGCGCTCGGAAATCTCGACCTTGCCGTCCTGCATGTCCTTGGGATGAACGAACTTGATCTCGTCGATCAGTTCGATTTCGTTGAGCAGGACGGCACAGGCCAGACCGTCGAAATCGCTGCGCGTCACCAGACGGTATTTCTTGTCGGACATGTGGCTTCCTCCTGAAGACTCAGACGTGGAGGGGATTGTATTCCAGAGTCGCCAGGATGCCGTGCGCGGCATAAAACACCGCGAGGCGCTGCGGCAGGGCTTCGTCGGCGAACAGCACGGCATAGGCTTCGAGCTGCGCCCGGTAGCGCCCGGCGTGCGCCCGCAGGCGCTCGGAGTCGGCGTGCTGGCCAAGATCGGCGGTCTTGTAGTCGATGATCCAGCGCACGCCGTCCTCGACGAAACTGCGATCGACGACGCGCGTCTGCGCCGTAGCGCCAGCGCCAACTCTTGTCAGCGCCAGTTCGGCCGCGGCGTCGGCGCGGCGGCGCAGCACCCATTGCCCGTCGGCGCTGGCCAGCGTGGTCGCCAGCAGGCGCGCCACCCGCGCCGCGCCGGAGCGGGCCTCGGCCGGCGACCAGCCGCGGCTGGCCAGCCAGCGCTCGAAGCCGGGCTGGCGTTCGTCCACGCACGGCGCAGGCCAGGCCTCGGGATCGGCGGCGACGAGTTCCAGCACGGCGTGGGTCAGGGTGCCGACCGCGGCGGCCAGCGCATCGGCGGTTTCCTCGCGGAGCGGCGGCGCGGCCTCGATCATGGCCGGCGCCTGCCATGCCGTTGGGATGGCAGGCGCAACGAGGCGCTGCAGTTGCGGCACGAAATGCGCGAACTCGTCCTGCGCGGCGGGCGGTGGCGCGGATTGTGGCGCGGACCGTAGGGCGGACTTCAGTCCGCCATCTTCGCCGCCATCCCTGGCAGCGCTGTGGCCGGCTGAAGCCGGCCCTACATTCTCATCTTCGCCGCTGTGGCCGGTTGATGCCGGCCCTACAGATTCCGCATCGGCTTCGAGCAGCGGCCACAGCCGCGCCAGCGGCGAGGCGCTGCGCGGCGCAACCGGCGCGCCCATCTCGTCGCGGCGCAGCACCCCGACCAGATGCAGGCGGCGCACCGCGCGCGTCGCGGCGACGTAGAGCACGCGGGCTTCCTCGTTGCGGCTGCGCTCGCGCTCCATGCGCTGCAGAAAATCGTAGACCGTCGCCGCGCCCGCCGCGCCCGCCGCACGCGCGCGCCGCCGGTTGACCGGCGCAGCGACCAGGCGCTCGCCGTCCGCCAGCGGAAAGCTGTCCCAGGCCAGGAGCGGCGTGTCCCGTCCGGCCGGCTCGCGATGCAGGCCCGGCAGGATCACGGTGTCGAACTCCAGCCCCTTGGCCTTGTGGATGGTCATCAGTTGCAGGCGGCCGTCGGCCTGCGCATCGGGCGCGGCGTAGAGGCGCGCCATGTCGTCTTCGAGGCTGTCGAGCATGAAGCGCCCCGCGGCATCCAGCGCATCGAGCCGGGCGAAGAAAGCCTGCGCGTCGGCGGCATCGTTGGCGCCGGCCAGGCAGGCCGGGCCGCCGAGCTTCTTCCAGGCATCCTCGATCCAGCGCCGGCGCCGCTGCCGGCCCTGCCCCGCCAGCGCTTCGGCCAGCACCTCGCGCAGATGCAGCAGGCGTTGCCGACCGTCGGCCGACAGCCGCGCGATGCGTTCGGCATCATGCAGCAGCGACCAGATCGTGCTCTGCTGATCGTCCGCGGCCAGCGCGTGCAGGTCGGCCAGCCGCAAGCCGCACCAAGGCGCGCGCAATATCGCCAGCCAGTGCAGGCGGTCCGCGCGGTGATGCAGCGCGCGGGTCAGCGAGATCAGGTCCTGCACTGCCTGGCGGCCGGCCAGGGGTTCGATCTCGACCGCCGAGAAGCGCCAGCCCGCGCCGTGGCGGCGGATCGCCGCGACCAGCGTCGACAGGTGATCGCGCGCCCGCACCAGCACGGCGATGTTGCGTGCCGGGTCTGCTCGCCATTCGGCCTCGATCAGCGCGATGATCTGCTGCGCCTCGGCGCGCGCCGCCTCGTCCGGCTCCGCCGCCACGGCATGAAACTGCACGCCGCCCTGCTCCGCCGCCGCGCGCGTGGCGACGAACTCGCGGTAGCGGATTTCGCCGCGCAAGGGGTCGTCGGCGACGGGAAACACCGCGGGAAAGCAGACGTTGATCCAATCCACCACCTGCGGGCAGGAGCGGTTGTTGCGCGACAGGCGCAGGCGCGTGAGCCGCAGGGCGCCGATGCCGCGTTCGGCGACGCGCAGGAAGAGCCCGACGTCGGCCTTGCGGAAACGGTAGATCGACTGCATCGGATCGCCGACCGCGAACAGCGTGCGACCGTCATTGGGCTGCCAGCCGGCGGTCAAGCGTTCCAGCAGTTCGATCTGGGTCGGGCTGGTGTCCTGGAACTCGTCGACCAGCAGGTGGCGGATGCGGTAATCGAGGCGCAGGCCGAGTTCCGTCGGGTCCATTTCCTCGCCCAGCGCGGCGATCGCGCGCGCCGCCAGTTCGCCGAAATCCACTTCGCCGGCCTCGCGGAACACCAGCCAGAGTTCGGCGGCGGCGAGCTTCATCAGGCGCGCCAGCGCACGCACCACGTCGTCATGATCGTGATCGGGCGCCGGCAGTTCGCGCAGGCGCTGCAGGGCGGTGACCGCCGCGCCGTCGAGGGCGGCAAGGCGTTCGAGCATGGTGTCCTTCCGCGGCTTGAACTCCTTGCCGGCCGGAAAGCCGTTTTTCACATTCACGGTCTTGCGCGGCTCATCCTTCTGCGTCAGCAGGAATTCCGCCAGCGCACGCCAGCGCGGCAGTTCGGCGATCTCGGGCGACAACTCCTCGCCGTAGGAGCGAGCTTGCTCGCGAATCGGGCAATTCGCGAGCAAGCTCGCTCCTACGCCATCGACATCAGAATCGGCAGCACCAGCGAAGGGCCATATCGCGGCCGGGGCCGAATCCGGCCCCAGGTTGGCCGCGGCAAAGCGTGCCAGCGGCATCCACGGCGCTTGCCAGGCGTCGTCGAGGACAGCCGCGACCAGCGCCAGTTCCTCGGCGACCATTTCCTCGAGCGCCTCGCCGATCGCCGCCTCGGGGTCGTCGAGCCGGGATATCTCGCGCCACTGCTCGCGCCGCGCCAGCATCTCGGCCAGCAGCCGCGCCAGCCGCGCGACGTCGTTGTCCAGATGCGCCAGCGCCGTCGCCACCGCCTCGGCGTGTTCACGTTCGTCCTCGCCCTTGGCTTCGAGATGGTCGAGCGCGCGCCGCGCGGCTTCCTCGTAATGCCGTTTGGCGTCTTCGGCCACCGCCGGCTGCGCGCCGAAGCGCGACAAGAGCGGCATCTGCCGCGCCAGCCCGGCGCACAGCGCGTCGATGGTGGTCAGGCGCAGGCGCCCCGGCTGCGTCTCGATCTGCCAGCCGAGCTCCTCCGAGCGCGCCAGCGCGGCCGTCGCCAGATCGAAGGTGATGCGCTTGTGCGGCAGTTCCGGAGGCACGCCCGCGCGCGCCAGTTCCAGGCTTTCGGCGATGCGGCTGCGCATCTCGCCGGCGGCCTTGTTGGTGAAGGTGATGGCGATGATCTCTTCGGGTTCCTCGACGCATGCCAGCAGGCGCAGATAGCGCTGCGTCAGGAGTTCCGTCTTGCCCGCGCCGGCCGGCGCCTCGACGATGAAGGAGGCCAGCTCCAGCGCGCGGCGGCGGTTTTCCTCGTCTTCGCGCAGCAAGTCCGTCATGAGGGCTCACCCCCCGCCCCCGCTCCAGGAGCGGGGGTGACTGTGGTTCGCCGGCTATGCCGGCTCCGGGTTTGGCTTGCGCCGCCTTGGGACGGCCCGGCGGCGGCGCTCATTGTCCTTCCTCGTACTGTTGCCGACGCTCGGCGAGGCGCAGCAGCGGGCGCACCTCGCAATAGTCGAGCGTCTTCTCGTCGTCGAAGACCACGGCCGCGACGCCGTGTTTCACTTCGAGCGCGATCTCGCGGATGCGCTCGGCCCAGAGATTGCGCAGGGCGTCCCAGTCGGGAAACTCGTCATCCGCGTAGCGCCGGCGCTGGGCGGCCAGCGACTTCAGTTCGGGCAGCAGGCCGTCATCCTGCGCCACGCCGAGAAAACCCGGCTCGTCGCGCGTGACGCGGGCCAGCGCCACCGCCGCCAGGTCGCGGTCGGGGAAGGCCAGCGCGGCGTAGATCGGCAACTGCGGTTCGCCGATGCGCGCATCGGCCCAGCTGTCGGCCGAGACGCTGCGCCCGCTCTTGTAATCGATCACTACCAACCGGCCGTCGTCGAGTTCGTCGATGCGGTCGATCACCACGCGCACCGGCAGGCCCTCGATGTCGAGTTCGTGCTTCTCCTCGCAGGCGATGACGCGGAAATTCGCGCGCTGCGCTTCGAGCTCCAGCCAGACCGCCAGCAGCGCCTGCAGCCGCGCGTCTTCGAGCTGGCGCAGGCGCAGCGGCAAGGGCGCGGTCTCGCGCCGATCGAACTCGGCCAGCGCCTGCGCCACGACGCGGCGGATTTCGCCGCCGCGGGCATCCGCGTCCATTTGCAGCAAGTCGGCAAGACAGCGTCCGCGCCAGAATTCCTCCAGCGCCGCGTGCAACAGCGAGCCGCGCGCCATGGCGTCGAGCGCAAGAGTTGGCGCTGGCAACACGGCGGCGCCGAGCCGGTATTGATAGAAACCCCAGGCCGGACACACCGCCTGCGCCGCCAGCAGCGCCGTGCCGCCGCGCACGCGCTCGCCGGCGCCGACGGGGGGGGCCCGCGCATCATCGATGCGCTCCATGATGGCGTCGTCGATGCGCTCAAGCGGCTCCGCCGGGAACGGCAGCACCACCACCGGCGGCCACTCGCCGTGCGCAATCCCGGCCAGCAGGGGGCTTGCCCGCAGCGGCCGTTCGCCGTCGCGCTGCGCCCAAGAGAACACCACTTCGGCCGCGCTCTCGCACCACCCGGCCTGCAGGCTCTGCGCCTGCTCGGCGAGGCTGTCGGCGCGCGCCGCGGGAATCCCCGCGCGGCGCTGCAATTCGGCCGGCAGCAGCGGATTCGGGCGCGGCGCCGGCGGCCACGCGCCTTCGTTGAGACCCATGACCCAGAGCGCGTCGACCGGGCCCGCCAGCGCATCGCCCAGGCTGCAGACCTCGACCCGCGCGATGCCCTGCCGCGGCGCCGCGAACGCCTGGTCGCGGCAGTGTCGCTGCAACTGGCGCAGCGCCTCGCCGGCATCGATGCGCCCGAGCACCGCATCCAGCGCCTGCAGGCCGCCCAGCGCCGTGCGCAGTTCATCGCAGGCCGCCGCTTCGGCCGCCAGGGGCGGGCGCTGGCCGGGCCAGCCCAGCGCCGCCAGCAGCGCCGCAAACCCGCCGCCCCAGGCGGAAGGAAGCTGGCGGCGCGGCGCGGCGCGCGCGGCATCCTGCAACGCGCCCAGATGCGCCAGCAGTTGCGGCACCGCCAGCGCGGCACGCGCATCGGCCGCCAGCCGCCCGATGGCGCGGACCAATCGCTCCAGGCTGGTTTCGGGCGGCAGCCGCTCGCGCAAGCCGGCTTCGACGCGCGCCCGCGCATCGGCCTCAAGCACATCGGCCGACCAGCCGCCGCCGCAGAGCAAGGCGCCGAACTCGGCCTGAGCCACGCGTCGCGGATGGACGAAGACCTGCAGCAGGCGCAGCGCGGCATCGACCAAGGGTTCCCCCGCCAGCGGCGAGCCGGCGACGAAGGCGTAGTCGCGCTCCAGCGCGGCCCAGCCGGCACCTACCGCATCGGGATGCAGCGCCTCTTCCAGCGCCGATTCGAGCAGCCGCCGCCGCGCTGGCAGATCGGCCACAGCGATGCGCAGGCGCGCGCTCCCATCGCGCGCCAGACGTTCCCCCGCCCAGCGCGCCGCGGCCAGGCATTCGGCTTCGGCGTCGGACAGCCCGGCGCCAAGCGCGGGCGCGGAATCGCCGCGACCGAAATCGAGCTGGAACAATTCCACGCCGCGCGCTTCGAGCGCCACCAGCAGGCGCGACAGCAGCGGGTCGGGCGCAATGAAGCCGGCAATGCCGATGCGCGCCGGCAGGCCGCCTAGCCCTCGCGCCACGCATTCGATGCGCCCGGCCAGAACTTCGTCGGCCGTGCGCCAGCCGCCGGCGCGGCAGGCCTCGGCGACCTGCTCCTGCCAGCGCAGGAAGGCGCGGTATTCCTCGGTATGCAGGGCCGCGTCCACCTCGATGCGCCAAGCCCGCTGCAGGCTCGCGGCTTCCATCGCCGCCAGCGCCATGCCTTCGCGGTCGAACAGTTCGGCCGCCGCGCCGGTGTCGCGGGCGATGGCCTGTTCCCACAGGCTGCGCTCCTGCGCCCAGGTCAGAAACGTGCCCGGCACGCCGGCCAGCGGAATCTCGCCGCGCAACAGCGCGCGCGAAACCAGCGCGTCCAGCCACAAGGCCGGCGTCGAACTCTGCAGCGCGCGCCAGACCGTGGCGCCGCGCGCGACCTGCAACTCGCCATGCGCCTGGCGCAAGCCGACCGCCAGCCGCGCCGTGGCGCACAGCACCACCGGCTCCGGCCCGCCGGGCAGGTCGGACAACGAGATTCGAGGCAGATCGGGGCGGATCATTGCAGAGCCGAACCGCGATTATTTCCGTGGATCATTGGCAGAGTCCGCGGCAGGTTCGACACCTGTCGCCGGCAGATGATCCATCAATCCGCCTTCCCCGGCGTTCTGGTCGGCAACTGCTTCACCATGCGATCGAAGTCGGATTCGAAACGCCGGTCGTCCAGCACCCGAAACTTGTCGAACTCCTGTTCGGCGTGCGCCTTGGCCAACTCAGCCGTCACCTTGCCCGCACCCTGCAAAATCTCGCGGTCGTTCAGCGTCAAAAAACCTTCCAGTTTGCTGATCCAGTCCTGCATGGTCATGGCAATACGCCGCGCGGCTTGCCCTTCGGCAAAAATCAGATACTGCTCGGCCAGATTGCCAAGGGCGCGCAGTTCTTCCTCGTTCAGGTAATTCTTGGCGACGCCAACATCGGCCTTGCGGATGCGCGCCCCTTCCCAGGTCGTCAACCCCATGTTCGGCAGGCGACTGTCGGCGCGGGCGGCGATCAGTTCGGCGGCGGTCTGGCCGTGGATGGCGTAATGGACCTTGTTCTGCACCGTGGCAAAAAACTGCTGCGTCAGCGGGTGGTTAGCGTCGTAGTCGACACTGGTGGCATAGATGTCCGTGATCTTCTGGTAGAAGCGCCGCTCGCTGGTGCGGATGTCTTGCAGGCGGCGCGTCAGCTCGTCGAAGTAATCGCGGCCCCTGTCCGGATTCTTCAGGCGCGCGTCGTCCAGCACAAAACCCTTGACGATGTATTCCTTCAGCTTGTCGTTGGCCCACTGCCGAAAGCGCACGCCGACCGGGCTGCGCACCCGAAAGCCGAGGGCCAGCACCATGTCGAGGTTGTAATGCTCGACCTCGCGACTCACTTCCCGCCCACCCTCGGTTTGAACTGTTCGGAAAAACCGAACAGTTGCCTCCGGCGCCAGTTCGCCATCCTCGAAAATGTTCTTGATGTGCTCACTGATCGTGCCCTTGGCCTTGCCGAACAACTCGGTCAACTGCCTCTGGTTCAGCCAAAGAGTTTCCGCCTCCAGCATCACGTCGATGCGGGTGGAGCCGTCTTCGCTTTGATAGATCAGGAATTGCTGCATTGCCCTCATCACTGTGCCGCGCCTGTTCGCCGATCCGTGATGTCTTTAATCAGTTTCCTCAAATCCGCAATGTCTTGCTTAAGTTCATCAGCGGTCGGTGGTGGCTCATCTTTTGCCGACGACGGATCATGAGCCTCGACCAAATCATGGCAACGCTGATTAATACGGAGAATCTCAACTACTTCTGCCTCCTGAAGTCCAATCACCAGCTTCAGCTTCTTTACGTCTATGTAATCTTTGAAACGCTGCACCGTGCCATTGAGAACAAAATCTTGCGCGACTCTCTCAATCGTTGCCCGGAGAAAACTGTATTGCCTGATCATCTCGCTCGTCAGTTCCTCTGATGGGTTAGCAGGCCATGGCATTTTCTCGAATCGCTTTTGCGCCTTTTCGAGGAAATCGATTCTTTCGCCGTAGCTCTTATGCGCCCATGGAAGTCCCTCGGCTACGTTGCCGTAGAAACCACCGTTCGCCTCAAGACGACAAAATAGGGGCGACACATTCAGCTTGTCGCATTGATCTCGCAATTGCTGAAGAAACACAACATCGTGAGTGAAAATCAAGACCTGCCTTTGTTTAGACTCCGCTGCCAATCGCTTTGCAACTTTTCCTCGACGCATGTGATCCAACGATGAAACTGGATCATCAAAAACGATGCCACATGCATGATTCGCAAGCTTCAATTCTGCTAGGAATGAACCCAGCGCGATGGCTCGCTGCTCACCTTCACTAAGTATCTGCTCCAGCTTGTTCGTCGTTGGGAGATCAAGAAGCAATTGGTGCTTAATCTTTCCCTTGTCATTTCGATCTTTGAGCTTGGTTCGTATATGACCTATTCCGAGAGACTTGAATTCTTCATCCAGTGCATTCTTTAGCGCAACGGTAACGGCACCACTTGCCAATTCTTTTGACTTATCTGAAATTGGCCTTGTTTTGAGATCTTGTTCACAGGCTTTTAGCGCCTGTCTCATCTTCAATCGCTCAATCAGGCCAAGCACTGCGTCTAGGCTTGCTGAAAGATTCTGGCGAGCCCGTAGTTCTTCCCGCTTGGCTATCAGCGATTTCTTCTTAACTTCGTCTACTGCATGGGCAAACACTCTTGCCGACTTGAACTGGTGTGCAGCAAGATTTCGCAACCTCTTACGTGGATTCTCGCCAAGCGGAGGCGCGTCCTCCCACGTATAGGAATTGAGATTCTGAAGCATCCAAATTCTGCGGGCCTCGATGTCTCGCTCAAAAGCACCGATACTTGACGCGATGGCATCATCAAGTAACGTTAGTTCTTCAACGAGAGAATCGTCGATACCAACACTCAAATTCGCTCTTTCAATCTTTATCTTTGTCGCTTCAAGTTTTTGCCGCTGCTCGGCGGCAGCTTTAGCAACGTCGTTTTGTATATATTCCTCAAATCGGTTCAACCGTTCACCTGCATCGTTCAACGGTTGCTGACAGAGCGGACATTTTGCATCGCCAGTGATATGAGGGAACACATGCTCGGGATAGGCAACCTCTGTTGAGAACTTGCGTGCTGCACCAAACAATGCCTTCCATACCGGCTCACCTGTTCCAGGCAAAAGTGATTCTCCTGACTGAAGTGCTTCTGCGGCTTGCTTCTCAGCCTTATTGGCAGTGATCGTAGCATCGGTGATTTTCTTGAGTTTATCTATAGCGGCATCGCTGACCCAGGACAAAGCGGTCTCAATCCTTTCCGCCAAACTCTTTAGTCGTCCCGCGGAAAGGCGATGCTCATTTGCTTTCTTCGCTGGATCATATTCAGCAAGTGCTGCATCGAGTTCCTTAGCCGTTGCCGTCTCGATCTCGGACAATGTGCTAAAAGCCTTGACCTTGGCAGAACTTGTCTTTTCGCTTAAGGCGTTAACCAGTCGCCCAACCTCCGTCTCGCCAACCAAATGCTGGAGTGGCTGACGATCGATACTGATTGCTGCAATCTCTTCGTTAAGGCGCCGTGCCAACTCCGGTAGAACTTTATTGGCAAGATTCTCAACAACGTCCAGTCCATAGGGGAGATATGCGACATCCTGCTCGGTCGTTAAATAGGCGCGCGCGCAGTGTGAATCGAAGACTGATATCGCAGCCAGTTCGTCAGGTGAATCACTATCACCAGTCCAGTGCACAGCCTTGGACGTCCCACCAATGTCAATGTCGAATATCGCCTTAGGTATCCGATTCAGGGCGGCAGGATCGTTTGCATCTGGATGGACTTTCTCCGCCTGGTCTCGAGCACGACAAGCTCGTTTCATTACTCTTACATAGCCCGATTTCCCGCTTCCGTTCCCACCGTAGATCACCGTCAATCCCAATTGGGCGAAATTCAGCTTTTGCCCCGGCGCAATCCGATTCACATGCACCAAATCACGTATCGCCTGTAGAACAACTTTCTCGCCAGCAGGAAGTATTGTTGGCAGATGAGCCGCTTTTAGCGGCTCTGGTGTCAGCCCCAATGGATTGGGCAATCCATGAGCTGCTTTCAATAAGGCATACAGATCCCCGTAATCTTCAGCAGACAAGCCCGTCTCTTGTTGAAAAAGCCGGCGTGCCGCATCTCGCTGCCAGAGAGGAAGCTTCTCTTCTGACCACTTTAGAATTTCATCAATTAGTGCCATTACACAACCCGAGATACCTTCATCACCTCATCTCCCAAGTGGTTGACGACCTTCAACGCGATCCGCCCTGAGATTCCGCTTGCCTATAGAACGGAAGACACCTCCCTTGATGACTGCATCGCCGTATCGCCAGAGCCGACTCTCGATACCCAGTGGAACAAACAGAATATGCCATAGTCGAGCGTACCTGCGGTCACGATCTGCGACCGCATTGGGCCACTTTGCTTGTCGTTTGATGCGGCGGTCGACGCACTTGAAATGCCAATCTGGCATTTCAAGTTCTCCCAATCCTCGCTGCCCAACTGGAACATGAAATCGTCCGGGAAGCGGTCGAGGTTTCTCTTGACCGCCCGGTTCAGCGCTCCGGTTTCCACCCCGTAAAGCATGGCAAGGTCGGCATCGAGTAACACCTTTTCGCCACGGATAAGGAAGACGAGCTGCGCCAGATTTTCAGGTTTGGGAGCGATATTGGTCATTGCGGATCAGTCTCTTTCGGCTGCATCTCGCCAGTCGATGCATTCGACATTGCTTGAATACAGTGAGCGATTGAGCCAGCGATGGATTGTGGTGAAAAGGCATTGCCTCCGTTGCCGCAGCAAGTCGGCTCGCCTCATCCCGACACCTTCTTCTTCAGTTTCTTGCGCATCACCGCTTCCGGCAGCGCCTTGTAATTCTCGCGACTGGCCACGCGCCGGCCAGACTTCTGCTCCAGGTCCAGCCGTGCGTTGCCAGCCACGGTGCCGCCCTCGACGGCAGCTTCGCGGTTTCGGTCGTAGCCCTGGGCATCCCGGTTGCGGGCGATCTCGGTGGTGGAGGCTTCGCCCAGCATGGTGAAGATCAGCTCCAGGTCGGTCATGTGGTCGCGCAGGTTGTCGGCCGGTTTGTCGAGGCTCTTGAAGTCCTTGTACTCGGCGGGCGTCATGCCGAAGGTAGCGCGGCTGATTTCCGCGGTGAGGATGGCGTATTCGCGCTGCTGCTTGACGCCGCGCTTCTGCCATTCGTTGGTGAGTTCGTCGCGGATGGCGATGCCGCGCACGCGCTTTTCGATCCATTCGTCGCTATAGCCCTTGGCTTGGTACAGCTCGCGCATACGCTTGGCGGCGAGTTCCGGGTTTTCGATTTCCTCCAGGCGCTCATAGCCGACCTTCGCCAGCCAGCGCTTGAAGGGTTCTGCTTTGGGGGAAGGGATGGACTGGATGATGCGGAGCAGGCCTTCGGTATGGGAACAGTCGGTTTCGCGCAACTTGCTATCAGGAGCTTCCAGTTTCAACTGTCGACAGATTGTCGACAGTTCAATTCCGCTGATTTTTTCCCGTTGTTTGATGCGATACCAGTAGTCCCGCGGATTCGGGCTGTCAGTCAGCGCCGCGACGACATCGGTGACCGAGAAATACCACTTCCGATCATCTTCGCTCCAGATCGAGCGAATCTGCTTCGATTCAAATAGCTTGATGTTGCTCATGACATCTCCCCTCACGCTTCAGCATTCCATCAGTCGTCTTGCCGGACTCCACTTCGACGTTTATCGCGAACCCTGCATGCATCCGGGGGACATCGCTTCTTTGTCGCCGAAGATCGCCACGCATCACCCGGCCAGCGGCAGCATCAAGGCGCCCAGGGCGCACAGGGTGGTGGTGACGATGAATACGGCGAGATCGCCGGGATGGACGGGCTGCTGAACGAAGATCTGATCGGTGTACATGGGACTGCCTCCTGGTGAATGGAGCACAGTCTGCCGGCCGCGAGGCTCATGGGGTGAGCCTATTGTCCGGCGCCGGCAAGTCTTTTTCCAGCAACTCCGGCGCCTGCACGTCGCGCGGCAGCGCCTCGACCGGGTTCAGGTCGGCGATTTCCTTGTCCTCGCCGGCCACCTTGAGGTCGCGGAACTTGCGCGCCGAAACCAGCACGCGGCTTTCCATCGAGGCCACCGACTTGTTGTAGGCGCCGACGGCCTCGCCGAGGTTCTTGCCGACGCGGCCCCAGTGCTCGGTCACGGTGGCGATGCGCTCGTATAGCTCGCGTCCGAGCAGGCTGATGCGCTCGGCGTTCTCGGTCAGGGCCTGCTGCGTCCAGCCATAGGCCACGGCGCGCAGCAACGCGATCAGCGTGGTCGGCGTGGCGAGGATCACGCGCTGCTCGACGCCCTGCTCGATCAGCGAGGGGTCGGCTTCCAGCGCGGCAGAGTAGAACATTTCGCCGGGCAGGAACAGCACGACAAAATCCGGCGAGGGCTGAAACTGTTCCCAATAGGCCTTCTGTCCGAGCTTCCTGAGATGGTCGCGCACCTGGCGCGCGTGGTCGGCCAGCTTGCGTTTCTTCTCGTCCTCGTCGCTGGCCTCCAGCGCTTCGAGGTAGGCGGCCAGCGGCGCCTTGGCGTCGACCACGATGTTCTTGCCGCCGGGCAGCCTGACGATCAGGTCGGGACGCAGGCGGCCGTCCTCGGTGTTGGTGCTGGCCTGTTCGAAGAAATCGCAGTGGTCGAGCATGCCGGCCATCTCGACCACGCGCTTCAATTGCAGTTCGCCCCAGCGCCCGCGCGTCTGCGGCGCGCGCAGGGCCTTGACCAGATTGCCGGTTTCCAGGCGCAAGTCGCCTTGGGCCACCGCCATGGCGCGCACCTGCTCGGTCAGCGTGGCATAAGCGTCGATGCGGGATTTCTCTATGCCCTGGATTTGCAGTTCGAATTTTTCCAGCGAGGTCTTCACCGGCGCCACCAGTTCGCCGATGGCGAGCTGGCGGCGGTCGAGGTCGGTTTTCGCCGAGGCCAGCGCCGCCGCCTGTTGCGCCTCCAGCGTGGCGCGGGCGAGTTCGAGGAAGGACTGGTTGTTCTTCGCCAGCGCATCGGCCGAGATCACCTTGAAAGCGTCGGCGAAGCTGTCGCGCGCGGCTTCGAGCGTAGCCTGGCGCTCGGCGAACAGCGCCTGGTCCTTTTCCAGCTCGGTTTGCAGCGTGGCGCAGCGTATCGCCAGCGTCGACTCCTGGGCGCGCAACGCGGCCAGTTCGCTTTCGCGCTGGGCCAGTTGCGCCTGGGTTTCGCGCATGCGCGCCAGCAGGAAAAAGCCGACCAGCCCGCCGCCGAGCAGCAAGCCCACCACCAATGCCACGCTCATTTCCATGCCTTGCCTCGCCTTATTGATCTCGTAAGCTGCGCCCCCGCAGGAGCGAGCTTGGTCGCGATAACTACCGCCGCATCGCCAGCAAGCTGGCTCCTACAGAGGATTTTTCTGTCGATTGATCCAAATTCATCATAGACCTTGCCAGCGCATCATTCGTTGAAGCCGCGGATCAGCCGGCCCGCCTTCTTGGTCGGCCGGCCCTTGAGGCCGGCGCCGGGCATCGGCGCGAGGCGGCGGATTTCCTCCAACTGCAGGCGCCGCGCCAGACTTTCGGCAGTTTCTTCGTAGAGCAGGCGGGCTTCCGGCGCCGGCCGCCGCTGCGCATTGAGGCCGCGCACGATGACCGTCCAGCGCAGCTCGCCGGCGGAGATTTCCAGCTCGTCGCCGGGCTTCAGTTCGCGCGCCGGCTTCACCGTCTGGCCGTTCCACCTGACCTTGCCGCCTTCGACCGCGGCGGCGGCGAGGCTGCGCGTCTTGAAGAAGCGCGCGGCCCAGAGCCACTTGTCGATGCGCTGGCGCGCACTTTGGTCCGCGTTCTCAGTCATGGAAGGCGACGAATTCGTCGAGTGCGGCGCGCTCGGTGGCCAGGCTGTTTTCGACCGCCGCCGCATCGGCGTAGCCCAGCGACATGCCGCAGACCAGTTGTTCCTGCGGCCCGAAGCCGAGCACCTCGGCAATGATGCGGTGATAGTCGAGCCAGGCCACCTGCGGACAGGTGTCGAGGCCGCGGGCGCGCGCGGCGAGCATCACGCCTTGCAGGAACATGCCGTAGTCGAGCCAGCCGCCCTGCCCCATGCGGCGGTCGATGCTGAAGATCAGGCCGACCGGGGCGCCGAAGAACTCGTAGTTGCGGCGCATCTGCGCGCGCATTTTCGGCGCGTCGCCCTTGACGATGCCGAGCAGGCCGTAGAGGCCCCAGCCGATCTTGCGCCGGCGCGCCAGGTAGGGCTCGAAGAACTCGGCGGGATAGTAGTTGTATTCGGCGCGGTGGCCGGGCTCGTCGGCATCGTAGGCGGCGCAGACGGCCTCGACCAGGCGCTGGCGCGCGGCGCCGGACAGCACATGCACGCGCCAGGGCTGCAGATTGGTGCCCGAGGGCGCGCGGCGCGCCATGCTCAGGATTTCGGCCAGCAGCTCGCGCGGCACCGTCGTCGGCAGGAAGGCGCGCACCGAGTGGCGCCCGGCCATCACGGCGTCGAGCGCGGCCTGCTGGGCTTCCGGCGTCAAATTCAACGGGCCAGGCTGACTGCGGCGAGGGCTTGCCTGGCGGCCGCTTCGCGCTTGGCGCGCGAGGTGGTCATGACCGTGGCTTCGCCGTCGATGACCACCTTGCCGCCCACGCTGCACACGGTGTCGAGCACCACCCGGCATTTTTCCGCGATGACCTGCTTGACCGTCACCTTCGCCCGCACCGTGTCGCCGGGGCGCACCGGCGCGCGAAAGCGCAGCGACTGGCTGACGTAGATCACGCCGGGACCGGGCAGGCGATTGCCCATCACGGCCGACAACAGGCTGGCGGTCAGCATGCCATGCGCGATGCGGCCGCCGAACTGTGTGGTCTGCGCGTATTCCTCGTCCAGATGCACCGCGTTGACGTCGGTCGACACGGCCGAAAACAGCACGATGTCGGTCTCGGTGATGGTCTTGGCGGTTTCTGCGCTCATGCCGACCGCCATGTCTTCAATGTCGTAGCCGTTCTGCGGATTCATGCCTGTCCTTTGTCGTGCTTCGGGCGGACTGGATAGGTTTGCGAGCGCGTCATATCACCGGCTTCAGATCGCCGTCGAGCTGCTCCAGCAGGGCTTCGATCTTGCCGGACAGGGCCAGGTAGTCGACGATGGGCTGGTCGGTCATGCGCAGGATCTTGCCGTTCCGGATGTCGTCGGCGATGGATTTCGAGCGCCGGTGGAACTCCTCGTGCACCTTCAGCAGTTCCTGCGCCGAGGCATAGCCGGCGAGCTCGCCGGCGTTCGCCGCCAACCACTGGCCGAGGCTGCACTGTGCCGCATCGCCGATCGGCTGCGTGTCGTAACCGCGATTGCTGACGCTGCCCAGCGCCAGCTGGAATTTCATTTTCCATGCGCGATGCATGGTCAGGGCATGGTCGAAATCGAATCCTTGCATGGTTGGCGCCTCTCGTTGCAAAGTTTGCGGATTGCTTAAGGTAACACTCCCGGCCGGCCGCGGCGCAGGTGCAATGTCGAATGGCTGCGCCGATTCTATCCCGTCAGCAGCCGCGCGGCTCCCAGTCCGAAACGCACCATGCCGCTGACCAGCAGGGCCACGCCGACCGACAGCGCCACCGAGACCAGGGCATCGCGGCGGCCGATGGTTTTCAGCATCACGGCGAAGGTCGACACGCAGGGAATATAGAAGGTCAGGAACAGCAGCAAGGTCACGATCTGCAGCGAATCGAGCAACGCGCCGATGTCGTGGGTGCCCAGCGCCTGGTAGATCATCAGCAGCGACAGTTCCTTGCGCAGCACGCCGAACAGCAGCGGCACGCCGAGCGCCAGCGGCAGGCCCAGCCACCAGACCGTGACCGGGTTCAGCAGCGTGTTGATCAGGCTGTCGGCGCCGACGTGATTGAGCAGCGCCAGCACCACGCTGCCGCCCACCAGCAGCGGCGTGACGATGGTCAGGATGTCGCTGGTGCGTTCCCAGGTCTCGGCCAGCAGTTTGCGCCAGTCCGGCAGCGCATAGGCCGGGATTTCCTGGACCTGGCCGGGGCCCAGTTCGCGGTCGCGGCGCGACAGCAGGCGCCCCATCACGGCGATGATGATCAGGGTCAGTGCGAATATGCCAAGCACGCCCGCGGCACCGAGATACTTGCCGGCGAGCGCGAGAATGATCGCCGAACGCGCCGAGCAGGGCACGAAGGTGATCAGCACCGAGGCGATCACGCGCTCGCGGCCGCCGGTCACCCGCGCCGCGCCGGAGATGGCCGGCACGTTGCAGCCCAGGCCGAGCAGGAAGGGTACGGCGACGCCGCCATGCAGGCCGATCTGGTGGAAGCCGCGGTCGACGACGAAGGCGATGCGCTGCATCAGCCCGGCTTCCTCCAGCGCCACCAGCAGCATCACCAGCGGAATCATGTAAGGCACCACGATGCCGGTCAGGCCGATCAGGCCGTCCGTCACGGCGCGCCCGACCACGCCGGCGGTGCCCTGCGGCTGCCAGCCGGCGAAGGCCTCGGCCAGGCGCACCGTGGTCATCGAATCGATCCAGCCGCTGATTTCGAAGACGACGAACAGCACCGCGCCGAACACCGCGAGGCTGCCGATCAGGCCCCATTGCGGATGCAGGAACAGCTCGTCGAGCCAGTAGCGCCAGTCGCGCACTCCATAACCCTGAGCAGGCGATCCCATGCGCAGCGCCGCCTCGACCACGCTGGCGGCGCAATGGTGGCGGTCGGCATGGAGTTCCTCGGCCAGCGGCCGCGGCAGCTTCAGGCCGGCGGTCGCGCGCAGGGCGCGCAACTGCGGCAGCAAAGCGGGAAAATGCTGCGCCAACTCGTCTTCGATGAAGCCGTCGGCCGCGGCGAACTGCAGCAGCAGCAAGGGATGCGGCACGCGAAACGCCGCATGGATCTCGGGGCGGTTCAGCGCCGCGCTGAGCGGCTGCAGGCTGTCGGCGATGTGCCGGCTGGGCGGCTGCGGCAGCGGACAGGTGGCATCGCGGGCGGCATTCACGGCAGCATCGAACAGCTGCGCCAGGCCCTGCCCCATCAGCGCCACGGTCGGCACCACGGGCATGCCCAGCAGCTGTTCGAGGGACTTGATGTTGATGTAGAGGCCCTTGTTCGCCGCCTCGTCCATGCGGTTCAGCGCCAGCACGATCGGGCGCCCGAGCTGGGAGAGTTCCAGCGTCAGTTCCAGGTGGCTTTGCAGGCTGGTGGCGTCGACCACCTGGATGATCAGGTCCGGCGGCGCGAAGGGCGCGGGCGGCCCGGACCGTTCATGTACCGAAACCGGCGGACGCTCGTCGCCCCAGAGCAGGTATTTCAGCGCCGAAAGATCGTCGCCCTCCAGATGGTGCAGGGAATGGATGCTCGGCAGGTCGACCACGCTGGCTTCGTCGAGGCCGATCTGTACCGTGCATTCGCGGTAGACGCGATGCGTCCCGCTCAATTCGCCGCGCTGCGGCGCCGTGCTCGACACCGCCTCGAACAAGGTCGTCTTGCCGCTGCCCGGCATCCCCACCAGGGCGATGCGCAGGCGCCGCTCGCTGCGGAACAGCGGGGTGCGCAGGGGAACGGTGGTTTCGGAATAGTTCATGAAAATTGCCGCTGCCTGGTAGGAGCGAGCTTGCTCGCGAAGCCAAGGGATCTTCTATCGTCCCGGCTTTTCGCGAGCAAGCTCGCTCCTACGGGGCATGGCTCGAATGTAGGCAGCATCCCCGCTAAAGCCTGTATTCGAGCTGCAGCCGCGACTGCAGGCGCTTGACCTGCTTGAAGGCCTCCTTCAGCACCTGCCGGTCCAGTTCGTTGAGCTGGTCCGGGTCGATGCGGTTCTCGCCGCCCGGCGCCGTGCCGCCGCGCTGGTTCTGCAGGCGCAGCTGCTGGATGAAGAAGAAGCCTTCGATCACCGCATGGACGTCGTCGTTGCCCAGCAGTTTCTGCAGGGCGGCGGCGCGCAGGCGTTCCACGGTGCTGCTGTGGGCAATGCCGTTGGCCAGCGCGATGATGCGAGCGGCATCGACGACGGGGCGCGCGCCGAAGGCCTTGAGGTCGAGCGTATGGGGAAAATCCGCCTTGCTGTCATAGACGAAATCGCGGATCACGCCCAGCGGCGGCGCCGACTTCAGCGCATTCTCGGCCATCAGGCGCAGGAACAGCCGGGCGCTGTCGGTCATGCCCAGCAGCCATTTGCGCAAGGCCTTGGCCAGCGCCAGGTTGCCGTACAACGGGCGGAAATCGAAAAAGATCGTGGCGTTCAGCAGCGCCTCCGGCTCCGGCGCGCGTATCCATTGCGTGAAGCGCTCTTGCCACTCGTCCTGGGTCAGGCACCAGAGCGGGTTGCTGGCCATGATGTTGCCCTTGCACAGCGGAAAACCGCAGCGCGCCAGGCCCTGATTGACGTCGCGGGCGAAATCGAGGAAGCGCAGCTGCAGCGCATCGCGGTCGGCGAAATCGGGGCAGATGAAAATTATTCCATTGTCCTGATCGGTGCTGAAGGTCTGCTCGTCGCGTCCCTCCGAGCCGAAGGCCAGCCAGGCCCAGTCGAGTCCGAACAGGTCGTGCTGCGCCAGGTTGATCTCGATCACGCGGCGCGTCAGGTTGTCGTTGAGGCCGGAGATGAACTGCGTCAGTTGCTCGGCGCTGACGCCCTGGCCCAGCATGTTGAGGCACAGGCGGCGCACGTCGCCGGCCGCCTGGCTCAGGCTGTCGATGTCCGCGGCGGCCTCGATCACCCGGCGCACGTTGCGCAGGCCGATGCGCTGCATGGCGAACAGGTCGCGCTCGGAAACCACCCCGGCCACCCGCTCGCCGGCGTCGACGATCACCAGGTGGCGGATGCCGTGCGTCGCCATCGCCAGCATGGCGTCATAGGCCGTGGCGTGGGCCGGGATGGTCACCGGTGCGGTGGTCATCACCTCCTCGATCGGCGCGGCGGTCGGGTAGTCCGGAATCACCACGCGGCGCAGCGCATCGCTTTGGGTGAATATGCCGAGCGACCGGTTGTCGGCATCGGTGACGATCACCGAGCCGACCTTGGCCTGCACCATGGTTTCCATGGCCTGGCGGATCGGCGTCTGCGGCGTGACGCTGATCACCGCCGGCCGCAGGAAGGCGGAAAGCTGCGAGTTGAGCGGCTGCTGATCGACATTGCGCTGGCCGAACTGGATCTCGATCTGGCGCCGCGCCGCGTCGAGCAGGCCGGCCACATGGTCGAGCACGAAACGGTTGAATTCGCAGCTGCCCAGCAGCAGCTTGAAAAAGTCGGCGCTGGCGAGACGCCAAAGCTGGACGTCTTCGACCGCCGAATAGACATTGATCGCCGAGCGCTTCGCCGCCACCGCCGCCAGCGGAAAACTTTGCCCCGGCAGCAGCTCGTAGAGGGGCTGGTCGGTGAGATTGACGTCGCCCGCCTGGCGTGCCTGCACCCTGCCCGCCTGAATGATGAACAGATCCGGCGGCATGTCGCGCGGCGTCAGGATCAAGCCGCCGCCGGGCACCGTGACCGGGGTCAGGCTGGATGCCAGCGCGTCGAGGGCAAACGCACCCATGTCCTTGAACGGCGCATGCTGGCGCAGGAAGGCGAGGAGTTCCGCGCGGGTTTCAGCAACCATGATGGAGTCTCCCTGGCATCAAGTGTCGATGTGGAATCGGGTCTTCAGGCCTTGCTGCAAGGTGCGCGCCTGGCGCAGGGCATCGAGCAGCAGGCGGCGGTCGAATTCATTGAGGCCCTCGGGATCGAGCTGATTGCCCGGCGTCCGGCCGGCGTCGACATTACCGGCCTGCGCCGCCAGCCGTATGCCTTGCAGGGCGTGGAAGGCATGCACCGCCGCTTCGGCATCGGCCGGCGCCATGACGCCCTCCAGCGCGGCCTGGCGCAGGCGCGGCGCGGTGGCCGTCGCCGCGATGCCGGCGCCCAGCGCCAGTATGCGCGCCGCATCGACAAATATTCGCGAGCCGAACTTCTTCAGGTCGATCGTGCCGCCGGCTTCGGCGGCCGTGACGAAATCGCGCAGGCGTCCCAGCGGCGGCGGCGCCGCCAGCGCATTGACGCTCATCATGCGCAGGAATATCTCGTTGCCGCGCGTCAGTTCCGACAAGGCGCGGCGCAGCTCCGCGGCCAGGCTGCCGTCGCCGGCCAGCGGCCGCAAGTCGAAGAAGATCGCCGCGTTGAGCAAGGCCTCGGGCTCGGGCGTGCGCACCCAGGCCGTGAAATTTTCCAGCCATTCGGATTGCGACAGGCACCAGTGCGGGTTGCCGGCCATGACCTCGCCGTCGCAGAGCGGAAAGCCGCATTCGGCGAGCGCCCGGTTCGCCGCCTGGGCGAAAGGCAGGAACAGTTCGCGCAGGCCGCGCGCCTCGCCGTCGTCGCTGGCGGAAAACACCAGGCCGTTGTCCTGGTCGGTGGCCAGGGTCTGCTCCAGGCGGCCTTCGGAACCGAGGCCGAGCCAGCACCAGCGCGCCGGCGGCAGGCGAAAACGCGGTTCGAGCAGGGCCAGCACCCGCGCCACGATGGCGTCGTTGAGCCGGGACAGGACGCCGGTCACCAGCGCGGCGCCCACCTCCTCCCGCTGCAGGGCAAGGGCCAGTTGCCTTGCCTTCGCGGCACAGGCCGCCAGCGCCGCCATATCGGCGGCGGCAGCGATGCGCGCGCTGCAATCGGCGACGGCTGCGGCCTGGGGCAGGATTTCGCTCTCGCTCATCGCCTCAGTACTTGATCCGGGCGAAATAGGTCTGCTGCGCGGCGTCGAGCGCCTGGCGCAGGGTCACGATGCCCATGTCGGCCAGCAGCGGAATCATCTTGAGGAACACCTCGCCGGTGACGAAGGCATCGCCCAGCGCCGTGTGGCGGCCGATGACGTTGATGCCGAGGCGCTCGGCAATGCTCTCCAGCCGGTGCGATTCCTGGTTGGGATGGATCACCGCCGAGAGCAGCAGCGTGTCGAGCACGGGCTGGGTAAAGCGCAGGCCGAGGCTGTCCTCCTTCAACTGGAAGAAGCGCATGTCGAAGGCGGCGTTGTGCGCCACCAGCACGGTCTCGGCGCAGAACTCGTGGAAGGCGGGCAGCACCACGTCAATCCGCGGCTGGCCGCTCAGCATGGCCTCGGTGATGCCGTGTATCGGGATGCCTTCCGGCTTCAGCGGAACGCCGGGATCGACCATCTGGTCGAAGATTTCCTGCCGCAGCAGGCGGTTGTTCACAATGCGCACGGCGCCCATCTGGATGATCTCGTCGCCATTGGAAGGCTCCAGTCCGGTGGTTTCGGTATCGAACACCGAATAGGCGAGATCGGTCAGCCGGCGCTCGGGATCGATGCCGGAGCCTGCCGCATCGCGCGTCGCAAAAAGGTCGAAGTCGTAGTACTCGGGCCGGCTGTCGCTGTGCAAATGCTGCACCTGGTCCTCCGGCTGCAGTTCAGGCACGGCCGCCGCCGGCAGCACGATGCGGAAGAAGGCGTTGTGTGCCGCCTTGTCGCGCTGGTACCAGATTTCGCCGCCATGCCGGTTGATCACGTCGCGCAGCGTCAGCGGGCTGCTCTCGTCGCCGACATGCATCGGCTCTAGTTCCCAGGTGTAAAGGGTCTCGGACGACACCGGCGTGCCCGACCAGATCAGGTCGACGAAGACCATGCGGCCTTCGGCCGACAGCCGCAGGCGCAGTTCGCGGATCGCATAGTGGTCCTGCAGGCGCGCGGCGAGAAATGTGATGGCCTGGATCAGGGCGAAGCTGTCGACCTGCATCCACAGGCTGGCGTCCTGGTTTTCATGCTTGATCGGCAGCTTGAGCCGGTCCTCGATGCGCCGCGCCGCCGCTGCCACGATATCGATCGCCAGCACGTCTTCCAGCGGCCAGCGGGTTTTCAGCGAGTCGGCGAAGCGGCTCATGGTGGTTTCGAGTCTGGCGCTCATCGCCGCCGCCTCGTCGGCGATCACGCGCGTGAAGCGCTCGCGATAATCGGCTGCCATCTCGGGCGAGTCGCGCAGCGTCTCCACCGCGGCGCGGATGTTGCCCAGCGCCGCACGGCTGCCGTCGGTCAGCGAATGCAGGGCCTGGTCGCGCTCGGCCTCGCGCTCGAAACTGCGCGTGATGTTCTCTATGGTCAGCACGTAGCCGGTGACGTGTTGCTCGGCGCCGAGCGCGTTGTCCAAGGCTTTTTTATGGGCAGGCGCAGCCTGACTACTAACTTCATCGCCCCCCTCCCCGGGAGGGGGGTTGGGGGGGAGGTTGTTCACAATGGCAGTTGTTGCGCTGTCGGCGCCCGTGCGCAGCACGGGCGCCATCTGACAGCGCAACAACTGCCCGGCGCGTGTCGACGTAATGAAGTTCGCGGTCGGCTCGGCGCTGCCCTTGCGCAGGCGCTGCTGGATGTTCTCCAGCGAATGGGTGATCTGACCGCGCTCGAGAATGGAAAATATCGAGCGGCCGAGGCCGATCAGCGCGCCGCCGCTCATCGAGGTCGGCCCCTGCGCCAGGGACTTGAACTGCAGCCGGGCGCGGCTGTTGTAGAGCAGGATGCGGCCGTCGAGATTGCAGACGATGACGCCCAGCGCGAGTTCCGACATCAACGCGGCGAGCCGGTTCTTCTCCTCCTCGACCGTGGCCTTGGCCAGGCGGATCTGCGCTTCGACATCGTTCAACAAGGCGTCGCGCTGCTGCGCCAGGTCGTTGGCGGCGCGCGCCAGTTCGCACACTTCGGGAGGGCCTTCGGGCGCCACGCGGAAATTCCGGTTGGCGCCAAGCATCAGGCGCAGGGTCTCGGCCATGCGCAGCAGGCCATGCACATACTGCTGGAACAGCGCGCGTAACAGCGTCAGCCCGGCGATGAAACCGAACAGGGTGATCAGCCCGCCCAGCGGCAGGCGCGGCAGCAGGAACTCGGCGAATGCCGCACGCTCGGCGTCCTTGGCGTCGGCCAGCAGCAGCACCGCGGTCAGCGCGAAAGGTCCGGTCATCAGCAGGCCCAGCACGCAAGCGGCGAGGATGAAACGCAGCCTTGCCTTCATGCCAGGAGCGACTTGATCTGGCGCACGAGGTCCTTGGTCGAGAACGGCTTGGTGATGTAGGCATCGGCGCCCAGCGCCATGCCCTTGGCGATTTCGGTCTCGCGGCCCTTGGCCGTGAGCATGATGATTTTCACGGCCCCGAGTCTCGGATCGGCGCGCATCGCCTCGCAGACTTCGAATCCGGATTTCTTCGGCATCATCACGTCGAGCAGGACCAGATCGGGAAGGAACTCGGCGGCCAGCCGCAGCGCGGATTCACCATCGGTCGCCACGGCAATCTCGAAACCTTCCTTCTTCATCAGGTACTCGAGCGAAACAACGATGTTCGGCTCGTCATCGACAATCAAAATGCGCTGACTCATGCAACTCCTCTCGACAATTTATTATGTGCCCCCTCACCGAGGCCTCCGCTTTGCAGACGGGCATCCCCTTGCGGGACCGATTCATTATCGCCCGCCTGCCTCGGCAGCGTGAAGACAAAACGCGCGCCGGCGCCGGGTGTGCTTTCGACCCACAGGCGCCCGTTGAAATACTCGATGATCTGGCGGCTGATCGGCAGGCCGAGACCGGTTCCCTGCGGCTTGTCGGTGAGCACGTCGGTGGTCGCCGAACCCTGGCGGAACTTGTCGAAAATGACCTCCTGGTCCTCGGCCTGGATGCCCGGACCGTTGTCGGTGACGCTCACGCGCACCTCGCTCGCCGTACCGCCAGCGCCAACTTTCACGCGGCCTCTGTCGGTCGGGACGAACTTCAGCGCATTCGACAGCAGATTGACCATCACCTGCATCAAACGATCGCGGTCGGCGATCACGGTGAGCCCCTCCTCCGTCACGTCGACCTCCAGCGTCACGCGCTTTTCGGCGAAGAGCACGGTGAGGGATTCCACCGCTTCGCGGATCACTTCGCCGACATCGACGGCCGCAACGGTCCATTCCGCGCGGCCCGATTCGAGCTTGGCCAGGTCGAGAATCTGGTTGATCAGACGCGACAGACGCACGGCTTCGCTGACGATGATGCCGAGAAAACGCGAGCGCTGCGCCAGATCGATCTTCGGATCCTCGTGCAGCATTTCGGAGAAGGCGCGGATCGAGGTCAACGGCGTGCGCAGTTCGTGGGTCACCGAGGAAATGAAGTCGTCCTTCATGCGATCCAGTTCGCGCAGCCGGGCGTTCGCCTCGCGCAGATCCGTCGTGGCACGCGTCAGCTCCAGCGATTTCTGCTCCAGTTCGCGCGTGTAGGCCCGCACCTGGGAAGCCTCGTCGAGAATGTTCATGACCTCGTCGAGGCCGAGCGGTTCCTCGGTGACCACCGAAGCCACCATCGCCCGCGCCGAGGCCGAACCGATGGCGCCCGCCAGCAGGGTTTCGGCGAAGCTCACCAGGCGCGCATCGGCGGGAAGTTCCTGGATCGAGCGCAGGCCCCGCTGCTGCGCATGGCGGGAAAACGCCTCCTCGGCGCGTTCGCGGCCGAGGAAGCGGCCGGCCAGCGGCAACAGGTCGGTGACGCCGGCGCTGCCGCGCCAGTTGGGACTGCCGGCGGCCTCGGCGCCGCCGACGAAGAGGGTGGCCTGGCGCGCCTCGCGCACGTTCGGCACGCGCTGCAGCGATACGCCGATGTAGGCCCCAAGGTTGACCAGCAGGCTCCACACCAGGCAATGCGTGATCTCGTCGAGCCCGGAGAGGCCGAACAGGTGCTGCGGCCGCAACAGCTCGATGCCGAACAGGCCATGGGCGATGAAGCCGTCCGGCAGCCAGCCCGACTTGGCGAACGAGGGCAGCAGCAGGGTATAGGTCCATAGCGCGAAACCGCCCGCCAGGCCGGCCAGCGCGCCGTCGCGCGTGCCGCCTTTCCAGAACAGGCCGCCGATCACCACGGGGGCGAACTGCGCCACCGCGGCGAAGGAAATCAGCCCGATCGACACCAGCGCATAGGCTTCGCCGGCGACGCGGAAATACAGGTAGCCGAGACCGAGGATGATGGCGATCGCCCAGCGCCGGATTTCCAGCAGCAGGCCCGAAAGATCGGCGCGCGCCGCCAACCCGAGCATCGGCAGGCGCAGCAAGAGCGGCATCACCAGGTCGTTGCAGACCATGGTCGACAAGGCGATGGTCTCGACGATGACCATGCCGGTCGCCGCCGACAGGCCGCCGATGTACACGAACAGCGCCAGCGCCTCGTGCTGGTGCGCCATCGGCAGGGTCAGCACGAAAGTGTCGGCATCGACCGTGCCGGCCGGGAAATGCAGCAGGCCGGCCAGGGCCACCGGCAGCACGAACAGGTTGATCAGGAACAGGTACAAGGGAAACATCCAGACCGCGCGCCGCAAATGGCTCACGTCGACGTTTTCCACCACGGCGATCTGGAACTGGCGCGGCAGCAGCAGCGCGGCGAACAGGGACAGGAACACCAGGGTGCCCCAGGTGCCGTAGGCCGCCGGAGAGTCGGCGGTGGCGAGACGGCGCGCAACCTCGGGCGCGGCCGCCGCCCGCGCGAAGATATCGCCGATGCCGTCGTGCATGCCCCAGACCACGAAGATGCCGACCGCCAGGAAGGCGATCAGCTTGACCACGGACTCGACCGCGATCGCGGCGACCATGCCTTCGTGGCGCTCGGTGGCGTCGAGGTGGCGCGTGCCGAAAAGGATGGTGAACACGGCCAGGATCATCGCCACATACAGCGCGCTGTCCTGCAGGATAGGCACGGCGCCGGCGGTCGCCGGCATGATGATCTGGGGATAGCTGGTCAGGATCGCAAAGCTGTTGGAGACCGCCTTGAGCTGCAATGCGATGTAGGGAATCACCCCCACCACCGCGATCACCGTCACCAGCCCGCCCAGCAACTGGCTCTTGCCATAACGCGAGGCGACGAAGTCGGCGATCGAGGTGATGCGATTGGCCTTGGCCACCCGGATCATCTTGTGCAGGATGAAGCCGGCCAGGGCGAACAGCAGGGTCGGCCCCAGATAGATCGGCAGGAAGCCGATGCCGTTGGCCGCCGCGCGCCCCACGCTGCCATAGTAGGTCCAGGTCGTGCAATACACGCCCAGCGACAGCGCGTACACCACCGGATTGGCGATCAGCGAGCGTCCCGTATCGGCGCGCCGGTCGGCATACCAGGCGATCGCGAACAGGATACCCAGGTAGGCCAGCGAGGCGAGGACGATCACCCAGGCTTGCAGCATCTCAGGCCTCCGCGGGACAGGTTCGCATCAATCGCCTTTTCTCTCGACCACCCAGGCCATTTGCGCGATCAGGGCCAGCCAGGAACCCATCAACCAGGCGTAAAGCGGCGGCATGCCGAAAAAATCCCCGCCGCGGTTGAATACCGAGAGCAGGGGATAATTGAAGAAGAAACAGCCGAGCAGGAACAGGAATGCAAGACGCTGCGCAGTAAGTCGGGAGCGGATCATTTCTCACCTCCAGCAGGAACCGTATCCAGGAAGAATGGTACCCGTCCTGGCAGCGCCAAATACCATTCCCGACGAAATTCCCGCCGATCAGATTCCCAAGGTATAAAAGTCCGCCGCTGTGATCGAACCCGGGCTGACGTTGAGCAGCACGACCAGACATTCCTCGCTGCCGGCGCGGATGACCGTGTTGCTCGCAGCGGTGTCGATCCCGTTGCCCTGGCTGATGGACAGACCGACAAAGTCGAGCCCGCCCGCCAGCGCGATGCGGTCGATGCCGTCCTCGAAGTCGTAGAGCATGTCGGCTGCCGCCAGGCTGGTGCCGCCATCGCCGGCGGCAAAGACGAAGACATCGGCCCCGGCACCGCCCACCAGTCGGTCCGCCCCTGTGCCCCCCTGCAGGACATCCGCCCCGGCCCCGCCCAGCAGCGTGTCGTTGCCGCCCAGGCCATCCAGTTGGTTGTGGCCCCGATTGCCGCGCAACAGGTTGTCGGATGCGTTGCCGGTACCGTCGCTGTTCAAGTCGATGGTGGTGGTCTTCCGGGAGAAGAAGCCACCGCTGCGCAGCGTGACGGAACCGGTCAGGTAGAGGTTCTCGACGTTGTCGGCGAGGACATGGCTGGCCCTGGCGCTGACGCTGTCGAATCCACCGTCGGCCAATTCAGTGATCTGGTCGAAGCGATGGTCGACGACATAGACATCGTTGCCGACGCCTCCCACCATTAGGTCGGCACCACGGCCGCCGTTCAGAAAGTCGTTGCCGTCGCCGCTATTCAGGGTGTCCGGGTTATTTGTACCGATCAGCACGTCGCTTATCGCGGTGCCGGTGATCGCCGGCGGGGGACTGACCGCGAGGGTAAAGGTATCGGTCACATTGGCACCGCCGGAATCGGTGGCGGTAACAATAATGTCCAGATTCCCGAGATACTGATAGGTCGGTGTGCCGCTGAATGCTCCCGTGGCACTGTCGAAGTGCAGCCAGGCGGGAAGTGCATTGCCGTCGGCCAAACGCGCACTAAGGCTCAGTGAATCGCCACTATCGACGTCGCTGAAACTGTCAATGACCAGGGTGTGGCTAAACAGGAAATGCGCTGTAGCGCTTTGGTCGGCGAGGAGGGTGGTCAGAGTCGGGGTGTCGTTGATGTTTGCGACTGCAGCGGTGGCGTTGCTGGTGACGCTCTGTGTTACCCCGTAGCCGTCGGTGTAACTGGTGACCACTTTGACCTGCCGGCCGACCAAGGCTTCGGTCAGATCCAGCGTGGCATCGGTACTGACGTTGCTCCAGGAGATGCCGTCGCTGCTCGATTGCCACTGGTAAAGAAGGGTGCCCAGTCCGTCGGCGTCGCTCAGATTGTCGGTGGCGACAAGTGACGCCCCTTCCGTGGGGGAACCCGAAACCGACACGCTACCGACCAGCGCCGTATTGAGGAACAGCGCATCGCCGTTGACCTGCCACCGCCCTGCCACGGCAGTATTCAGGCGAATGTCGATTTCCGCACCCGCCGTCGCATTGGTGCCGATATAGAGATGAAGTCCGTCGGCCGAGACCTGGGCCTGATTGGCGAGCAAGGCAGTGCCGTTGCCCTGGGAGATGAGACCTTTCGTGAAGGTGGCATCGGTCACCTTGATACGGTCGCCAAGAGCGAAGTCCATGATGACATCGCTGCCGTTGTTCGCCGCAACAAACTGGAAGGTGTCGTTGCCCAAGCCACCGGTGAGAGTGTCGCCGCCTGCTCCGCCATCCAGTATGTCGTTTCCATCACCCGTCTCGATCCGATCATCGCCGCCGCCGGCGTTGACGGTATCGTTGCCCGTGCCAGTGATGAACACGTCGTTGGTGCTGACATTGGTGTTGGACAGCACATCGTCACCCGATCCGGTGGTTAGCA